>JAQVVB010000162.1 GCA_028699215.1 Sphaerochaeta sp.
TACGCTTTTCAATGAGGTTATGCTCTCGCAGACCGTATCGACCATCATTGAAGCAATGGATGCAGCTCCTTCTGCTTTTGACAAGTCAAAGATATAGGGGCCTTCATTATTGGTTGTTTTCCCATATACCTCCCTTGCCAGGGCGAGCTTAAGATCTCCATATCCGTCAAACTTCAGACGTTTGCAGAGCCTGACTACCGCTGCCGTACTACTTCCACTCTCTTGTGCAAGTCTGGTGATACTCAAAGAAACCGCCTTGCTGGTATGGTCAAGGAGATACGAGGCCACCTTGGCTTCCGACGGAGAGAGATACGACAAGCTCTGCTGTAATAGTGTAATGCATCCTTCCATTGCTACAGCATACCACACTGTATAATTTTTTCAAAAATAATTGAAAAATAATGTTGCGCCTTTTTGTTCTCCATCCCATACTACAAAAATGAAAGGTTTATTTTACGGTATCGATGGAGGTGCAACACGCTGTCGCCTCGCAATTTGGGATGAAGAAAAACATCTGGTCTATCAGGATGAGGGAGAGAGTTCCAACTCCTATGCCGTCGGTTTTGAACAGGCCAGCAAGCATGTCATCACCTTGCTTGAAAAAGCAATGCAAAACCCGCTCATTGCCAATCTTCCCGTCAAGGGATTTTGTTTTGGCAGTGCTGGTTTGGCACGTGCTACAGAAAGACAACGTTGGGAACAGGTCTTTGATACCTTTTTTGCCAAGGAATTTCCCAGACTTCTGGTCAGCGATGCAGAAATCTTGCTTGCAGGTTCTCATCAGGACCCAACAGGACTCTGCCTCATTGCAGGGACCGGTTCAATTTGCCTAGGACGAAACCAAGAGGGAGAGATAGTACGTTCTGGTGGTATGGGAACAGGTCTTGGAGATGAAGGCTCAGCGTGGTGGATAGCTCATGAAGCCGTACGAAGGACACTGAAAAGTCGAGAAAACCGCGACTTGAAAACCAATATGGAGGCGACCATCCACTCGTTTTTCCATCTTAGCAATGCTGAAGAGTGCATTCCCTTTTTCAATGACAGAAACCTCACCAAATCAGCAGTAGCTGATTTTGCTCCTTTCGTCACCACCTTTGCAAACCAAGGAGATGCGCTTGCTCAAGCCATCATCGATCAAGCAGCTGATGAACTGGTACTCTTGGTGCTGTCGGTGGAAGCTCGTCTCTCTGGAACGTTCCACCGTCGGCTCACCCTCGCGGGAGGGGTGCTTGAACACGATAGGACCATAAGGAACCTCTTTTTACAGAAACTTCCCAAATCCATTGTTGTGTGTCCCAACAAGGGGACGGCTCTCGAAGGAGCGCTTATTCTTGCATATAATGCTAAAACAGATAGTAAAAAGGACACAACCCGATAAGTCGTAGGTTGTGTCCTTCCTTCTCTGCATATTTAGCGCTTTACGAAACCCAATTCAACCTTCTGTTTTCTCAGATATACAATGAATGCCGCTGTAGCAGCCACTGCAGCGATGATTCCAACAGGATAACTGATGGTTGTGGGAAGAGAGAACCCTTCAGGAGCCTGAAGTATATAGGTCGTGACAACGGCTGTCATGAAAGCAGCTGGAATGCTTGCCATCAAATGAGACCTCTTTGATTTATGAAGATAGACTGCCCCAGTCCAAAGCACGATGGTAGCCAAGGTTTGGTTGGACCAAGCAAAATATCTCCAGATAATGGTAAAATCTATGAAGTTCAAGGCAAAACCTATTCCCAGGAGTGGGATGGCAAGTATCAGCCTGTTCTTGATTCCCTTTTGATCCATGGACAACATGTCTCCCAGAATCAGTCGGGTGCTTCTAAAAGCGGTATCACCGGAGGTGATGGGACAGGCAATGACACCAAGCATAGCCAGAACGCCGCCTATGGGACCTAACAAACCCATTGAGATTTTGTTGACCACCAAGCCGGTACCACCTTGGTTCACCACTTCATTGAGTCCACTGATCCCGTTGGGGAAGAACGCCATAGCTGCTGCAGCCCATACCAAGGCGACCATACCTTCACTCACCATTGCTCCGTAGAAAACCTTACGGCCATATGATTCATTGGAAAGACAACGGGCCATAAGCGGTGACTGAGTCGAATGGAATCCGCTGATTGCACCACAAGCGATGGTTATGAACAACATTGGCCATATGGGAAGTCCAGTAGGATGCATGTTCTTAAAGGTGACCTCGGGAATTGGGGCTTTGGTTACGATGAGCATGGCACCAACGCCAACTGCCATGATGAGCAGAACGACACCGAATACCGGATAAATCCTGGCAATGATTTTATCAACAGGAAGAACGGTAGCGATAAAATAGTAGATGAGGATGAGGACCACCCAGAAAAATTTGTTTGCAAAAATACCGGACATGCCGAGGTTGGCCAACAAACCTGCAGGACCTGCCATGAAAACGGTACCTACAAGGACGAGAAGGATGATGGAAAACACCCGCATGACTTGACGCATGTTGTTTCCCAGATATATTCCTACAATTTCCGGTATGCTTTTACCATCGTGTCTCATGCTCATCATACCTGAAAGGTAATCATGTACGCCGCCCGCAAACAGGGTTCCAAACACAATCCACAAAAACGCTGCGGGTCCGAAAAGCGCACCCATGATCGCTCCGAAAATTGGTCCGAGTCCGGCAATGTTCAAGAACTGGATAAGGAAGATCTTCCCCCATTTCATTGGGACATAATCGACTCCATCCTCAAGAGCGACAGCTGGTGTAATACGTTTCGTATCAATACCGAATATTCGCTCGACCACGACCCCGTAGGTGAAATACCCCACCACGAGCAACACCATTGAAAGCAAGAAACTAACCATGATTCCTCCTAGTTTGTACACAGACGACCATACACAAAATCATGCATGGCTTTTTAATCGTCTCTGCACTTTGCTGAGGAAATCTACCAGAATTTTTCACTTTCAGGAGGAAGTATTGAATGAAATGTCAAAACTGATACATGAGTGGAAACTGATTGCATATTATTGTAGATGCAACAACTGTTTCAGCTCACCGGTACTGCCTCGGCTCACCGGTATCAGGGTATCGCAGTGCATCATTTTCAACCGATAGGTTGAGTTCACCCAGAGTTCTATGGATTCTATGCAATCAAGATTCACCAAATAAGATCGATGGCAGAGAAAGAACAGTGAAGGGGAAAGGATCTTCTGCAATTCATACATAGGATATCCCGTGGTAAAGAGTCCTTCTTTGGTCTTCACCCTGCAAGTACGACCAAAAGCCTCTGCATAAATGATTTCATCAGTTCGTATGGGGATGATCCGTTCTCCTTGATAGACAGAAATTCGAGAAGCCAGGTCAGCTTGGGGTTGTCCTTTCAGCGAGGACAATAAAAGCAGCAACCGCTGCTCTGCACTCTGCTCAATTTCTTCATTGAGCTGAGCATGAATTCTTTGAAGCACCATGTCGAACCGTTCTTTTCGAACCGGCTTCAGAATATAATCGATGGCATGCACCTCAAAGGCCTTCACCGCATACTCGTCGTAGGCAGTGACAAAGACAATCAAGGGAAAATATCCGTTGGATACAAAACCTTGTGCTGTCTCAATTCCGGTCATAGCTGGCATCTGAATATCCAAAAAAACAACATCGGGTCGTAATTGCAGGGCTTTTGTGTACGCATCCAAACCATTTTCCGCCTCTGCAACCAACACCAGGGAATGATCTGCTTGAAGCAATCGTTTCAGCTCTCTTCGGGCTGGAGCTTCGTCATCAGCTATAAGGACTCGGTATTGAGTGGTATTCTGAGCCATACTTTTGTTCCTTTTCCTAGTGAGGATTCAATTACCAAACCATATGAGGGACCATACAGATTGATCAGACGTTGATGCACATTATTAAGACCGTGCGATTCAGAAAAAATATTTGCAAGCAACTCTTCATCCATACCGATTCCATTGTCAGCAATGCAGATCGACGCCTCTTCATCGTTGATGCGAACAGTAATCTCGACACTCCCTGGATGCAGACTCTTCTGCAGACCATGCTTTACGGCATTCTCCACCAGTGGTTGGAGAATCAGAGGGGGTATAAGGAGAGAGCCATCGCCGGCTATATCATAGTTGACAGAAATCTTGTCTCCAAATCGGGCTTTCTCAATTGCTATGTAGGCGTTGATGTTTTCAATCTCAGATTCCAAGGTGATGAACTCTTTTGCAAGTTGAAGCCGACTTCGGTAGTAATCACTGAGATTCAACAACAGGTCTTTTGCTTTTTCCTGGTCTTCACTGATCAAGGAGGAAATCGTATTCATGGCGTTAAACAGAAAATGAGGATTGATTTGGCTCTGTAAGGCTCTTAGGCGTGCCTTGCTCAGCAGGTGCTCCCTCTTGTCCAATTCACTTAATTCTATCTGCAACGAAAGGATACCGGCCAACCCCTTCGCAACTTCAATATCCACTTCACTGATGGCATATTCACGTTCACGATACAACTTAAGGGCCCCAATCGGAATCTCTGAACTCATCAACGGCACAATGACCGCAGATTTCAAGGGACAGTCTTGCTTGGAACATTGAATATCTTCTTTTGTGTGCGCAACTTGAACAGAACCATGCAAAATTGCATTTTTTGTCATCACTGTCTGTATCGGCATCCCAGGCTTGTGGTGGTCTTCTCCAATTCCCACATGTGCAAGGATTTTCTCTGTGTCGGTGAAAGAGACTGCAGCAATAGACAGCTCTTGGGCAATCACTCTTGCAGTTTTCAGAGCCTGCTCTTCAGTATATCCCTTGCGAAAGAAAGGCAAGGTGGTCCCTGCTATTTCTAGCACTTTCTGAGATTGGCGGGCAGCAATTTTCTCCTCTTCCTTGAAGAGGTTTTCTGTAATGGCAACAAACATGCCGATGCCCAAGGCATTCCCGATGACCATGGGAAGTCCTATGAGGGTAACCAACTCAACAGCCCCTGCGAAGGGTTTTGCGACTAAAAGGATGATTACCATCTGGAGCAGTTCGGCTACTGCTCCGCTGGCAAAGCCAAACAACCATTTCCGTTTGGCTTTGATGAAGTATGTATGCAAGAAAGCGGCGAGACATCCTTCCACAATGGTGGAAATCATACAGGCCAGAGAAGTGAATCCTCCGATATCGATCGCCCACCTATGAAGTCCTGCTATCAATCCCGATATGACACCTACAAGCGGGCCTCCAATCAGACCACCGACAAATACCCCTACAATGCGTGAATTGGCAAGTGCACCTTGGACAGGTATGCCTGTATAGGTACCAAGGATTCCCATCCCACTGAAATACGCAATGAGCAGGAAATAATTGAGCACTGTCTTGTTGCTCAAAAGTACAATGTTCCTAAACAACTGCACCCTAAAAAGAATTATTGCAAAGACAACAATCAAGCCACCCTGACTGGTCAAACTTAATAACAGGCCCCATGCTCCATCGGTTATCCACATAATGCTCAAGTCTACCGTCGGATGTAATCAAAATCAATAAGTATAGTCCCAAACGAATCTTTGAGTGGAACGCTTCTGCTTGCTGCAAACAAAAAAGATGCTGCTGACGTTACCCTGCAAGGACAACATCAGCAGCATCAAACAAACTCTTCACCACACAAAAAAAACGAAAATCTTTTCTCCCTAGAGTAATTTCTCGATGGCTTTGGCTACTTCCTGTAGATTGTGCGTAGGCTCGAAACGAGCTACGACCTCTCCGTTTCGGTCCACCAAAAATTTGGTGAAATTCCACTTGATCGAGGTGTCCTTTTCATAGTCTGGATTTGCCTTTCTCAGAATATCATCAAGAATGGGTGCAATCTTGTGGTTCATATCGAACCCTGCAAAACCTTTCTTGCTTTTCAGATACTTGTAAAGATCCTCAGCATGGTCACCATTCACCTCAATCTTTCCAAACTGGGGAAACTTTGTGCCGAATTTAAGCGTACAGAGTTCGTGGATCTCCTCAATCGACTCAGGAGCTTGTCCATCGAACTGATTGCACGGAAAGTCCAGGATTTCAAATCCTTTTTCCTTATAGTTCTCATATATTGATTCGAGTTCATCGTATTGTGGGGTGAACCCACATTGGGTGGCGGTATTGACGATCAAGAGGACCTTGCCTGCATACGACGAAAGAGA
>JAQVVB010000163.1 GCA_028699215.1 Sphaerochaeta sp.
CAAATTGGGAAGTGTAATTAATGCTTGTCGGACCCTTTTCAAAGAGTTGATGCAGTACATCACGTTCACTCATTTTTTGTGAAAATGCGGGAATTGAGGAAAACGTCAAGACCAGTACTACCATGACCATAAAAGTTCGTCGTGTTTGCATGACAAACAATGTACATCAGTACTTTTTATCTGTAAAGCAAATGACAATGAGCATGAACGTGGAAGTCACCCAATAGGGAGAATTTCCTTACGTGCATGCATCCACGAATATCCCAATGATTTGGAGTGTATGACGCAAGGGCATGTGCGATATGGATTCTCTTAGGTATGGTCCAGAAGTAGGTTAACTGCTCTTGAGACCGTGAAGCCGATGGGAAAAAATTCTTGGTCCTAGGGGAATTGCATTGGTACATGTGGCTCGTTATCATACAGCATGAAGCTTGAACGAAGAGGAGTGATGCATGCCAAAAAAGAGCGACGGTAAACTTGGTACTTTTGATAGTGTGAATCTTCTTGTCGGGGGCATGATCGGGAGTGCAATTTTTTCTTTGTCTGGAATTACCATTTGGAGAGCCGGACCCGCTTCTTTGGTCTCTTGGATTCTTGCTGCGCTTATTTTGTTCGCCTATGGGTTGCAGACAGCCGAACTTGCCTCTCTCTATCCGAATTCTGGCGGTGTGTTCAGTTTTCCTGCCTTGTCTTTGGGAAAAACTGAGCAACAAGGAACCCTTTGGGGATGGATATCAGCTTGGGCATATCTGTTTGGTTGTGTTGCTGGTGCTGCTTTTTCTGCTATCTATGTAGGTATTTACCTCAGTGTAGCCTTTCCTGTTTTCGCCCAACTACAAGTCCCTATTGCAGTGCTTACCGTTCTTATTTGTGGAGCGCTCAATGCCATGGAATTTCGCATTACAGGAAAGACCACGACCATGCTCACCCTCATACTTGCGTTGACATTGCTGGTGTTCTCCTTTGTATTGCTGGGAAGTGACACCTGGGAAATTCAGTCGTTTGTACCTTTTTTCTCTCAAGGAAAGGCAGGACGTTTCGGTTTCATCGAGACCCTACCCATTGCCATGGTTGCCTATGGCTCCATTGTTGCTCTCTCCTTTATGGTAGGAGAAATCCGCACTCCAAACAAAACAGTACCGAAGGCAATGGCCATTGCCATGGGCATCGTGGTCACCCTCTATGGATTGGTCCTCTTTTCTACCTTAGGTTTGGTCTCCTCACAGTACCTTCAGGAAAATGAGGGTTTGCGCTATATACCATTGTTTGCATCTGCCTCTAAAGTTACAGCAGGTCCTTTTCTTACCAAATTGATCTCTCTTTCTGCAGTCTTGGCGCTCTATACGACGATCATCGTTACGATGGCCCTTGCCGCTCGTACTTTGCAAGCAAGTTCTGATAACGGATTGCTCTCACCTTGGTTCGGAAAGACCCACGCAAAAACAGGATCCCCCATCCATGCCGTCCTTGCCGTTACCTTGGTCACTGGAGTGCTTGGTGCCATTCCCCAGTTGACCAATTTCCTGATCAATCTTGGGGCGCTCTGCAATGTCATCGTCATTGCAATCATCAGCCTTTCCGTGCTTGCTTCCAGAAAGAAACATCCTCTTCTTGACAAGCATCGGTTCAAAGCACCTGGAGGAACGGTGCTTCCTCTTCTTACCTTGCTCGTCCTTTTTGCCAGCTATATCCCTAGTATTTTAGCTGGAGGGTATCTTTTGTGGGTTTCCACGCTCATCTATTATTGTATCGGGATGGTGTTGTATATTCGAAGAAGGAGCATACGATAGCAATGATGAAGATCCAAAAAGAGAACATCTGTCTGACCTTTGGTGTCTTCGATGGTGTTACCCTCGGGCATCAGGCTGTGTTGCATAAGTTGCTCAATATCGCTCGTACGCGCCTATTGAAGCCGGTGCTTGTTCTGCTTCCCGATACAAGGTCCAAGGTGTTGACCCCGGAAGAAGAAAAGATGGAATTGCTCGCCCAATACGGGGATCCGGCTTTGACGATAGTAAAAGGTCAGATGACTTCCTTTGATGATTTTGCAAAAGAGGTGCTTGCAAAAGCACAGGTTGTCGTAGTCGGTGAAGAAAACCAATATCTCAAGGCACTGAGCAAAAGTTCTCTTCTCTATGATTTTGCTTTGGAGATTTCTCCCATAGTTTCGCTTGAGAATGAAGTGGTGTGTGCTCCTGCCATTGCAGAAAGACTGGCAGAAGGGAACATTGAAAAAGTCTCTGCCATGTTGGGACGGCCTTATCGTTTGTCGGGAATCGTGGTGGTGGGAAAACAGTTGGGACGTACGGTCGGCATGCCGACGGTCAATCTTCAGGTGCCAAAGGACAAGCATCTTCCCCGCTTAGGGGTGTATGCAACGGTCTTGATGGTTGATGGAGAGCGTTTCCTTGGAGTCACCAATATTGGTAGGCGTCCAACAGTAGATGATTTTTCATATATCACCATTGAAACGTTCTTATTGCATTTCTCAAGAGAACTCTATGGACAATTCGTGACGCTTGAAGTCAAGGCATTCATTCGGGATGTTAAGACATTCAATAACCTCACTGAAGTCAGAAAACAGGTGGATGAAGACATACGCTTCGTTTCTGAACATGGGTTGCTTTGAAGGTTTGCTTCCTGACTGTAAAGATCTACGTTGGAAAATTTTGAAATCCTCGAGATAAGTGATCCTACAACGTTCTAGGTTTTGTTTGCATCCAGTCGGCAGTGAAGTAGTAGATGACGAATACTATTGCACTGAGGGACCAGGTGATGGGATAGGCCCAGAACACCACTTGTATGTCCATAAGCATGGAGAGCCCGATCTTTATATACACCACCCTTCCTATACACCAAAAGGTCAACATGACTGCCATCGGCACGATTGATTTTCCTGCTCCTCTGAATAGTCCTGCCATGGCATGGGAGAGAGCGAGGACGAAGAGGAAGAAAGAGGATATCCGTGCCTTCTCCACCCCGATGGCTATGACATTTGCATCTTGGCTGAACAGGGATACCAAAGGAGCAGCATAATAATAGAGCAGAAGGCCTATGCTTTCTGCCAAGAACATGGCGAATAAAACACCAAAGCGGGCTCCTCGCTTTACTCTTATATATTCACGCGCACCTAGGTTTTGTCCTGTGAAAGTGGTGAGGGCGAGTGCAAAACTCGTAACAGGAATAAGTGCAAACCCTTGGATTCTCATGAAGGCACCGCTTCCGGCCATTGCAGTCGCCCCAAACAGATTGACACTGGATTGTACGAATACATTGGCAAGGGAAGTCACTGAGTTCTGGATTCCTGAGGGAATGCCCATTCTGAGAATCTTGGAAATCAGATGCTTATGAAATCTGATATGCTTGATTTCAACTCTGAAAATCTCCTTTGTAGTCAAGAGCAACCGGAAGGAGAGCAGCACACTCACGCTCTGGCTGATGATGGTCGCATAGGCTGTTCCTGCAATCCCGAGATCGAATACGACGACAAAGAGGATATCCAAGATGATGTTCAGCACCGCAGCTATCACGAGGAAATTCAGAGGGTGTCTGCTATCTCCTACAGATTGAAGGATACCTGTAGACATATTATATAAAACGAGTGAACTGATTCCTAAAAAGTAAATCCTGGTATAGGTGTTGGCATCATTGAAAACAGCTTCCGGTGTGCCCATCCAGCGAAGGAAAATCGGTGAACAGAAATATCCGAGAAGGGTGAGGATTATTCCACTGACCAGGCCGAAGGCCACTGAAGTATGGATGGATTTCTTTACAGAATCCATATCTCCTGCTCCATAAAATGTGGATATCACCACTCCTGCCCCTACGAAGATTCCTTGGAACAGTCCAATCAACAGGAAAATGAGCGGGGAACACGAGGTGATTGCTGCAAGGGCTTCTTTACCCAGAAAGTTCCCAACCACCAGCGAATCAGCAGTGTTGTAGAGTTGTTGGAGTAGGTTCCCTAGAAATATAGGGAGGGCAAAACGGATGATGTTTTTCTGGATTGAGCCGGTTGTCATCAATTTTGCTTGGGTTTTCATACTAGTACGTACTGTAGTCCAATCGGGAGAGGTAGGCAAGCATGAAGTCGTGTAATGCCATGGGAATGCTTGGACTTTTATACGTTGATGAAAGTTTTTCCAAAATGCCATGATGTGCTATAGTGACAAAATGAGCAAGATACACAATACACTTGGTCCGCTATGAAGATAATCCTTATCGGTTACGGATGGCGTAGCCTCTTCTACTACAGAATCATCAAGGCCTTGCCTCAACAGTTCACCTTGGTGAACTGGGTGCTCAGATCCGAAGAACGAGCATCAGAAGTGAGAAACCATTATCATGTCGAAACTACCTGCGATGTACGTGTCGCTCTTGCTGTTCCTCATGATTTGGTCGTTTTGTGTCTACCTTCAGGTAGTCTGGAAACTCTTCTGGTTTTTCTTATTGAGCAGCAGGAAACCATCCTTTGTGAGACCGGTTTTACTGCCTTGCATCTTGAGACCTTAACATCAATATATGCAAAGTATAGAGAATCCCAAAGCAAAGTACTTGTTGCAGAGCAGTACTATCGCTATCCCTATTTTCATACTTGCCATGCTCTGCTTCCTCTCTTAGGGCCTCTTGCTGAAGTGCGGGTGGCGTGTCTTCATGATCACCATGGAACAAGCATTATTCGTCATTTTCTTGGTGAAAAAGGAAATGACTGTAGTATTTCCGCTTCAAACAGAACCAACTGGATTGTAAGAACAGGGAAAAGGGATACTATCGATACTGATGGCATTCGCATCCAGACGAAACGAACCACTGCGACACTGGAATTTAAGGACGGCAAGACCGGGTATTTTGATTTTGATGATGTGCAGTATCATAGTTGCATCAGAAGCAGTCACTTCAGCTTGTTCGGTGAACGTGGAGAAGTGTTTGATGAAAATGTCCGTTATCTCAACGCAGAGAACGATGGAATCTTCCAAACGATCCAGAGAATCGAGGATGGAGGAGTGAACAACAACCCTTTGTCTCTCCGTGCCATGGCTTTCAAAGATGAGTATCAGTTCAGAAATCCGTACTGGCCTCTTTCCTTCAACGATGATGAGATTGCACTTGCCCTGTGTTTGGAAGATGCCTGTAACGGCAAGGGATATTCATTAGCGGAGGCTCTGCAAGATTCCTATCTTGCACAATGCATGAAAAGAAGTTGTACAGAGAAGAAAACGATTGAAACCGAATCACAGATTTGGACGGAAGCGTTTTCTTCTGAATCAGAGTGAAAAGGAATGGAACCATGGAATCAGTCATTACCTATCTGGAAGATGAAGCGACGAAAGAGACCATCATGCACCTCATTGAAGATAATCTGTATCTGTATCAGGGAATCAACACGGAGGACAAGATCCAGGGCATGACAGGTTCTCTGTATAATTATTTGGTCATGGAATGTGTGCAGAACAATCAGTATGTCTCTCTCTCGAAGGATACCATCGAGGAACTCAACACCATCTACAGAGATCTTATCCTAAGTCTTCGAGGGATTGCAGTCGGATACAAGACTTCACCATGTGTGTTGGAGAGTGTTGTCCAAAATCATAGGGCAAAGCTTATTTGTGCACTGCAAAGCAACACCTACACCAAACATCAAGAACAGTTGTTCATTCCCTGTGCAGAATACTCTGGCAGTTTTCAATTTCACTTGTTGCATCTTGATGATAGGGAGCTTAAGCAACCGATTATTGATGTGGGGTGTGGGAAAAAGCATCAATTGCTCACCTATCTGCGGGAAAAAGGCTGCACTGATCTGTATGGAATCGACCAGTATCTCAGCGATGAGCCCGGAATAGTTTGTGGAAATTGGTTTGATTATCAGTTTCTTCCCTCGACTTGGGGGACCATTGTCGCCCACATGTCTTTCTCCAACCATTTTCGGAGAAGCATCATCAATCAAGATCCAGATAGGATGCTCTTCGAAAGGAAGTATCAGGAAATGTTGGATTCGTTGCTTGTAGGAGGGATCTTTATCTATAGTCCTTCTGTTAAGGTGATCGAAGAAAGTCTTGATCTTGATAGGTATTCAGTTACCTATTTTCCCAATCTTGAAGACAGGAATCTGGATACAGTCTGCATT
>JAQVVB010000164.1 GCA_028699215.1 Sphaerochaeta sp.
TCGCCATAGGAAGCCCAAAGGCAATATACGGTAAAATCACTCCAAGATGGGTATTGTACAAACCCGTGTTGATTTCCATGATGAACAATGGGGTGATCACTGAATTCACCGTAATCAACAGCCCCAACGTAAACGTTCCCATATAGAACTTGCTGCTTTTGTACCCGAATTTGGTAAGGGCAAAGCCAGCAGACAAGGAAAACAAAACAGTCAAACAGGTTGAAACAGCTGAATACACGATGCTGTTCTTAAAGGCGCTGAAAAGGTTGCCGAACTCGATGGCTCTTGCATAATTGGCTAAGGTGGCATGTTTGGGCAAAGCAAGCGGGTACATCATGATTTCTCCATTGAGTTTGAATGAA
The DNA here is from genome assembly GCA_028699215.1 of Sphaerochaeta sp. Taxonomy (GTDB): domain Bacteria; phylum Spirochaetota; class Spirochaetia; order Sphaerochaetales; family Sphaerochaetaceae; genus Sphaerochaeta. The sequence continues at coordinate 363 of JAQVVB010000164.1, forward strand.
GAGTATGTCATCCAAATCAGCGGTCCCAATGTGAGAAAAGTGAAAAAGATAAGGAATGCATAAGAAAACAGTTTCCATCCCTTGTTTATTTTTTGTGTACGTAGCGTATCCTGCATCATAATTTTCCTTTTACTCATACTTTCTTTGGGCTTTGGCGTATACATACCGCACAAAGGTGATCAGACCGACACTGAGAAGAACAATGATGATGGAAACAGCACTGCCGTAACCATAATTGTTGAATGTAAAGGTTTGTTTATACAGATAGAGAGCCATGACCGAGGTATAGTCCACCGGCCCTCCCGAAGTCATTGCAAAAACCAAATCAAAACTTTTCAGGCTTCCACTTATAGCCAATACGGAACAGGTGAATATCACGTTGGCAAGTTGAGGAAGGACGATCGAGCGAATGATGGTGAATTCCTTTGCACCATCCAACGTTGCCGCTTCAAAAACACTTTCAGGGATTCGTTGCAGATTGGCAAGAAATATCACCATATAGAGACTGGTGTGTTGCCACAGCAACACCACAAGAATGGGCACCATGGCAAAGGTCCTGTTTTCAAAGATCTTGACCACATAATCAGGATTGTCAGTGATGGTACGAATCAAACTGGTGTAGATCCCTACCGGTGAAAACACCCTGTTCCACAATAAGGCCACAACAACAGAACTTATGGTGATGGGAAGAAAAATCATCATCTCAAAGAACTTGGTGTGTTTGACCCACTGTCGGAAAATCAGATACGCTAGCATGATTCCCAAGGGAATCTGTCCCAATACGGAAACCAGCATGATCTGGACATTGTTCCACATGGATTTCTGGAAGGAGGGATCGGTGAGGATTGCAACGTAGTTTTCCAATCCAACGAATCCTACCATCTTGAAATGCCGCCATTTCGTAAAGGAAAGTCCTAAACTCATGAGTATTGGATAGAGTATGATCAAGACATACACCAAAAACGCTGGCAACAACAGGGAAAGATAGGCTCGGTGTTTGCTTTTATCCTGTACCATGAAAGACCTCCAAAAAATGCAATTTTCAAGGATATGGGGAGTTTTAAGTCCTCCCCATTCCGATACTCTGACTACTACAGACGGTTGAAGTCGTTCTTGGAAACGAACGTTTCATAATCGGCGGCTATTTCGCTTGGATCACCATTGCCAAGCATCATTGCCTGGATGTCCTCATTGAGCATAGACACCCCTTCGCCTCCCATGACTGCATCAAAAACATATCCCATTTCATGCTCGCTCTGGAATGATGCGAATTTTGCCTGCATGGTGGACATCTTTACTTGAGAAAGATCGAGTTTATAGGTGGGAACCTCTCCATACTGGGCACGAATCGAAGCTCCTTCCTGTCCATTATAGTATTGGATGAATTTCCATGCTGCATCCGCCTTAGCAGTTCCCTTGATGCTTGCACTGATACCAAAGCCTTCACTTACGGTTGCAGTTGAGGTGTTTGTAGTTACTTCACCCTGTAATGCAGGGAATACATGCATGGAGATACTCTCTTTCAGATCAGATGGAAGATCCTTGTCCATTGCGCTGGTTCTCCAACCCGCATCGATGAGATACACACTCTTTCCCTGGTAGAATTCCTGGTCAGCCTCAGTATTGGACATCTGGTTGACTCCAGGAGAGAACATTCCCTTCTCTGTCATTTCCTTGATGATTTGAAGAGAGCGTACAAAAGGTGTATCCGTAAAGGAAGCTCCTTCTCCTCTTGCAGCCTTCATAAACCAATCGGGTCCGCCCAAACGGTCAACAAGCAAACTCAGCAACCAGGAATTCACCACCCAAGGATCCTTGTTTCCCATGGAAACAGGATAATACCCGGCAGAACGAATTACGGAAACCTGAGCAAGCCATTCTTCATAGGTTGCGGGGAACGACAAGCCAAGTTTTTCAAGAAGCTGGTCGTTGCTGTACACGACATGACAAACAGCGAGGGACGGAGGGATCATCCAGTACTCACCGTTTGTACCTTGTGTCCCCCAAGTCGCTGAAGAGTACTGATTCTTGATATCATCAGTGAGATACTCTTTACCAATATCCAAGGCAAGACCAGCTTCAGTGATATATGCAGTTCTTGCCCCTCCATATACGGTAAAGATGTCCGGCATCTGCTTGCTTGCAGCCATTGCCTGGAATTTCTGATGGAACGCTTCCCCACTGGCGTATTCTGTATCGATGATGATATCAGGATACTTCTCTGCAAACCCTGCCATAATTGCATTATGACCAGCATACTGAGAATTCGTAGGTTCTATTTGCATATAGGAACGCAAATGGATTTTACCGTCTGAACTTGATGACTCTTTCGTCCCGGCAGCAAACACTACCGATACAGAGAGAAGAGACACGATAAGCAACAAAGCAATGCTTTTTCTCATGGCGAAATTCCTCCTAACGTTTTCTTTCATTCAATGAATTAATTATTGTTATGAAATTTCAAAGATGTCAATGCTTTTTTTATCTCTACAACAAAAACCCTTTGTACAAATCAACAACCATTTTGATCGTCGTACAAAGGGTGTATGCATGATAGTGTCAGATCTAGAAGTCTTTTGATCTTCGACACGCAAGGAGCAAGGATTGCTCTCCTTTCAATCTAAGCGTAAGATGTTTTTCAGAAACCTCACAACCAGACTGTTCTTCTAACAATGCATCTATGTGCAACATAGTGTTGGGAATCTGTATCAAAGCATCATTTTTCTCTTTATTGAGAACGCACAGAAGTGCTAAATCTGCATCATACCGTACAAATACAAAGGTGTTCGTATCAGCATGTATGATTTTCCATGCACCGAATGCAAGCAATTCGGCATACGTTTTCCGCATTTTTCCTAAAGATACATACAATGTATAAAACCGTTTGTCCCATTTGCTTTTTTCCCATTCCATGGGATAGCGTGCTGCTTCAACCGATCCATAGGGGCCTTGCAACCCTACCTCATCACCGTAATAGACACTTGGCATTCCAGGAAGCAGATACAGTAATTGCACACATCCTTCATACAGATTCCAAGAAAAGATTTTTCCATTTGCATGCAAACGAGGAGTATCATGGCTATCTATCAAATTCATTTGCATGCAGGCCATTTGTGCAGGTAAAGCGTTGAGTTGACTCATCAATGCCTGACCAAGTTCTTCTGCTGTAAATGCTCGTGTATTTTCAGGATCGTGGCCCCATCCCGATGTAAGGAACCTATCAGTTTCACCGAGCCAGGATCGTAAAGGACGACTGCTCCCCAAGTAGTTCATGGTTCCATCCCACATATCCCCCTGTAAAAAGGGAGAAGCATCAATCCAATTCTCTCCAACGAGATACGCTTGGTCGTTTTCGGACTTGACTGCCTGCCTCACCTCTCTCCAAATCTCTTCACACAACTGGTCCTTTCCGCGTCTGCCTACTTCGTTTGCAACATCCAAACGCCAACCGTCCTGCAGATATGGTGATTGAAGAAACATTCGCATTACTGAAGAAGGATTTCGATACATCACATTGCGAAGCTTCTCACTGGTATAGTTCAGCTGAGGAAGCGTTGGTACATCCTGCCAACAGGCTATACTGCCATCTTCTTTCTTATAGTAAAAGGAAGCTTCTTCACAAGAATCATCATCCAAGGCCTTTTTTAACCAAGGATGTTCCGCCCCTGTATGATTGATGGAGATATCGACAATGATTCGGATATCGTTCTCATGCAGTTTATTACAAAGATTGGCAAAAGCAGCATCTCCACCAAGTTTCTCGTCGATATGGAAAAAATCACAACAATCATAGCGATGAGTGGTTTTCGAAACTCCGATAGGATTTACATAGACCACCGTCACCCCCAAGTTCTTCAAATGGGGTATGGCATCTTCAATGCCCTTCAAATCACCATTGAAAAAGTCCAGGCACCTGCCCTCTTCAAATGGCAGTGGCTTTTCATCAAACGAGTGAACGGAGACACTTCCTCCGTCGAACGAATATTGATTCTCGATAGCTCCGATGGAATCATCACCCTTTCTGAATCGATCCGGAAAAATCTGATAACAAGTACCTGAAGGTACATAACGAACCGGTTGTATATCTGAAAGCAGTGAGAAACTATCTAGAAGGGAGGGAACCGATGCAGTGACTCCCAATTTGGAGTAATAATATGCACGATCAGGGCAAACCAGTACAAAATACCAAGATGTGGAATGTTCTTCAATCGTTATTTCTGCATGCCGGATACCCCGTGCCTCACTACATGCAAGGGTATGTTGAGAACCAAATCCATACCAAACCAACAAGACCTTACCAACCGGGGTCTTGTTGGGCACTTGTATTCCAATTTTCACGGTTTCACCCTTCTTCGGGAAGAGAGGTTGTATATATGGTGACGACACCGAGCTATCGATCATCTGCATCCATGGTTCTTGCATAAGTCCTCCAAAAGCAAAGAAATTTCACATTTTATTTATGTTGACTGGTTTAGAAAACCGGTTTAGTATAAGTATATACCAAGATGAGGACCATTACAACTGAAAATCTATCTTGGTGGAAATCACGTTCGAAGCATGAGAAAAAGCATAAGGAGAAAACAATGAAAAAATCTTTGACCGTCTTGCTCATCGTCTTGATGGCACTCTCTGCATCCCTGTTTGCACAGGGCTCAGCAGAAGCAGATCGTGGGTATGACATCTATGTCTACAACTCGAAGGGAGAAAATGCCGCTCAGTTTGCTGCAATGTGTGCAGCATATGAAGCAGAAACCGGCGTTCGTGTGAAAAATTTCTCTATCGGAAGCGGGCAAGACCACATGGAAACCCTTCGCGCAGAGATGAACAGCCGAAACAAACCGACTGTATTCTCAATCCAGGGGATTAAAGAACTTGCGGAATGGAGTGAGGGTGGATTTGCTCTCAATCTCAACACCATCACCACTGGTGATTTTGGAAAGATGGTAGGTGCAATTCCTCAGTCCTTGCGGTTGACCACTGATGGCAAAACCAGTTTTGGTGTACCCTACAATGTTGAAGGATATGGATATATTGTAGACCGCAACATGATTGGCGAACTCTTTGGCAACGATAAAGTCGATGCCGTCCTTTCTGACATCAAAGCAGCGAATTATAGTGAATGGGAATCATTGGTCAAAGCCATCGATGCTTGGATCAAAGCTCCAAAAGCAAATAATGTAGTGCTTAACGGCAATACCTATACACTTGCTGCTTCAAAGGGAACCTTGAGTGCAAATCTCAATGGTGTATTCTCCGTAATGGGTGCTGAAAAATGGACATATGGCGATCACTTCATCAATGTCGCATTGAATGCAATCTTCACCAGTGAACTCGATGCAAAACAAGCTGACAATGCAAAGGTGCAGAGTGCAAAAGGCGCTCTTGTTGCCTATGCAAAAGCACTTGATTTGAAGACCAGTTATCTTGCCGGTCTTAAGGGCAGTGCCGTTCGTGGTCAGGATTTCGTCTCCAGTGCCAATTTTGGATATGACCAGGCTGTACAGATTTTCTCTTCAAGCAAGGCTGTATTCTTCAAGCAGGGAAACTGGGCATATGGAAACATTGCTGGGGTAAACGCCCAAATGGCAGAAAGACTTGAGTTCCTTCCTGTCAAAATGCCCTATCAGGCTGCAGACATCAAGAGAAACGATGGAACCACCATTGAAAAACTCAACTCTTCCATTCCTGTGTTCGTACCTAACTTCTATGCAGTCAATGCATTGGCCTCCAAGGATGAACAGCAGAAAGCTTTCGAT
>JAQVVB010000165.1 GCA_028699215.1 Sphaerochaeta sp.
CAGCATAATAGGTGATGGCTTCTTTCATTTGTGGAGAATTGAAGACCAGTTCACCTTCAGCGTTGAATAAAGCTGCTCCATTGGACATTGCTATGGGGGTGAAACACTGTTCTGTATAGGCTTCAGGTAAGGTTCCCACCAAGATTCCATACTGATTGATTTCTGGTTTATAGAAATACTTTGCAGCAGCAAGAATATCTTCCCATGTACTGGGAGGTGCCAACCCAGCTTTTTCAAACCAGTCGGAACGATACCAAAGTCCTTGGATCCAACCATGGTAGGGAAGCGCATAATACTGGTTTTTTGCACTGGTTTCGAGCACTTTCAAAGGGCCTGCATAGAAACGATCCACACCAATGTTTTTGACGACCTCGGTTGCACCTTCAATATCAAGCATCCCTTGGGTTCCAAAGGAAACAGCGGTTTCAGCTGGACCTTCAAAAAGAGCCGGGAGTGATTTTGTAGCCTTTGCTGTTTGAGCTTGGGTTGCCAGGTCGTTCTCATCAATGGGAATCAGATTGATCTTGATGGTAGGATTCAATGCCATAAAGGTATCGATCAACACCTGAATGGTTGCCATACGATCCGATTGGGTTTCTGTTGTCCAAAACTCAATGGACACCGGTTCTGATGCTTTTTCACTTTGCGCCTGGGCAAATAAGATGCCTGGAACCAGCAGTGTGAGGATCAGAACAACACATGTTACTCCTTTTTTCATACAATTCTCCTTTTTATTGGTTGCAAACGTTCAGACTATAGTAACCATAATATGCTTTCCAAAACGTTTTGAACCACCTAAAGCATAAATCCAAAACGTTTTGGAAGTCAAGGAAAGTTTTACCCTATTTTTTTATCCATATTTTTTTATCTATACATATTGACCAATACACACCTACGTAATATATTTGTCCTTAACAATAGTTGCCCTTAAAAACTTTATCTGGAGTAATGCATGATAGACCTTTGTGCCATTCGTAAACTACAAATCACCCTCAGACAATTTGAAGAAGAACTCAAAAACGAAACAGGACTCTCCTTCAACGACGCCATGCTTCTTTGTGCCGTGAACAAAGGAATATATGAACCAAGTGCCCTTGCAAAAGAGCTCGAGCTCTCTCCCTCCCGACTGACCCGGGTCCTCGACAGTATGGAAAACCGTGATCTCATTCAAAGAGAACTTTCCTCTTCTGATAGAAGAAGCATGAAGGTCACGTTATCGAAAAAGGGAAGAAAGATGGTTGAAGATTATAGTTGTAGTGGAATTTCCATCCCAGCAGATCTTGCATTCACACAAAATAAAACCAACTTGTAAAACGAAGGAGAACATATGGCTAAATATCTTATTGTCGGTGGAGTTGCCGGTGGAGCCGGAACCGCTGCAAGACTCAGAAGAAGAGATGAAAATGCAGAAATCATCATGTTTGAACGTGGCGAATACATAAGCTATGCAAACTGCGGACTTCCCTACTACTCAGGCAATGTCATCACCGAACGCTCCCGACTCTTTGTCATGACTCCAGAACGGTTCAAGGAAACCCTTGATGTGGAAGCAAGAGTTCTCTCTGAAGTGGTTTCCATCAACAGGAAAGAAAAATCCATCCACATAAAAAACCTTAAGGACAATACTGAATATGATGAACGCTACGACGTTCTGATTCTCAGCCCCGGAGCCAGTCCCATCAAGCCCCCGATACCAGGAATCGACCACCCTTCCATCATGTCACTGCGATCGGTAACAGATATTGATAAGATCAAAGAAAAAATAGACAACCCCGCCACCAAACGAGCAGTAGTGGTAGGAGGAGGTTTCATCGGCTTGGAAATGGCCGAAAACCTCAAGGAACGAGGTTTGCAAGTGTCTGTCGTGGAAGCCTTGGAACAGGTGATGAACATCATCGACTACGACTTGGCCTCAGAAGTCCAGCAACACCTGCGCTCAAAAGGGGTGAATCTCTACCTCAAGGACGGCGTTTCATCTTTCGAGAAGCATGATTCTGTGGTGAGTGTCAGACTTGCATCGGGCACCCTGATCGATGCTGATCTGGTCATCCTCTCCATTGGTGTTCGTCCCGATACTGCTTTCATCAAGGAAGCGGGCATCGAACTCGCAAAGAACGGGGCCATAAAAGTCGATGAATACTTTACCACCAATGATGAGAACATCCGTGCAGTAGGCGATGCAATAGAGTTTGCAAGCCCCCTCACCAACATTGCCGGTACCGTACCCCTTGCAGGACCGGCAAACAAGCAAGCCAGACTCTGTGCAGATAACATCATCGATGGAAACAAGAAAGCCTATCATGGAACCATTGCAACCAGTATCGCAAAAATCTTCGATTTGACGGTTGCTTCAACGGGACTTACAGAAAAAGGCCTTTTACGTGCAGATCTTCCCTATCGGGCGGCAGTCACCCATGCAGGAAGCCACGCCGGATACTACCCAAATTCGAAGCAGCTCACCTTGAAAATCCTGTATCATCCGGAAACAGGAAAACTCTGGGGAGCTCAGGCGGTAGGGTTTGATGGAGTGGACAAACGTATCGATGTAATCTCAGCCTACATCGGAAAAGAAGGAACGGTGAGTGACCTTGCAGAATTCGAGCAAGCATATGCACCTCCCTTCTCCAGTGCAAAAGACCCCACCAATATGGTTGGATTCATCGCAGAGAACGTCCTGAATGGATATTCAGATACGGTGACCTGGCAACAGGCAGAAGAAATGAGAAAGGAAGGCGGTTTCGTTCTCGACGTCAGAAGTGAAGAAGAATTCGAACTTGGAAGCATCGAAGGCGCCTATAACATCCCCAACATTGACTTGAGAACCAGACTTGCGGAAGTCCCACATGACAAAACCATCATCGTCTATTGTGCCATGGGTCTACGTGGTTACCTAAGTGAACGGATTTTGCGGCAGAATGGATATAACCAAGTCTACAACCTGACGGGTGGGTTCAAGACCTATGATATAGCCATAAGAGAACAGAAACTGCTTGTAAATAAAGAAAAGCCCTCCATTAAGGTAGAAGGGAACATCAATGTCCTTAATGAAGATGGAAGTTTCAGAAGACCTGCTTCAAACAAGATCTTCAAAGTCGATGCTTGCGGCCTTCAGTGTCCTGGTCCGATCATTCGCTTGAAAAAAGAAATCGACAATCTTGAACAGGGTGACAGAATCGTCATCAAGGCGTCCGACCCTGGTTTTGGAGTCGATGTCCAATCCTGGTGTTCACTCACCGGTAATGAACTGGTATCGTTGAATACTACAGAAGGAATCATCGAGGCTGTCATCGGTAAAGGAAACCCGGATATCTGTTCGATGCCTGATTCTGTGGGTGGCAAGAAACCTGCCATCTGCGATCCAGATAATGGAGCCACATTCATTGTATTCTCCAACGACTTGGATAAAGCCCTGGCTTCCTTCGTTTTGGCAAATGGAGCTGCAGCAACAGGTAAGCAAGTAACCATGTTCTATACCTTCTGGGGCCTTTCAGTACTTCGCAAAAAGCCGAACACTCCGATCAAGAAGGACTTCATGGGCAAGATGTTTGGAGCAATGCTTCCTAAAGGAATGGAAGATCTTGCACTCTCCTCAATGAATATGGGTGGCATGGGATCGAAAATGATGAAGCAGCGCATGAAAAAGAAAAACGTCGACCAAGTACAACAGATGTTTGAAGACGCAAAAAAAGTAGGAGTCCGCATGATAGCCTGCCAAATGTCCATGGACATCATGGGTATCACCAAGGAAGAACTGCTTGATGGCGTAGAAATCGGAGGTGTGGCAACCTATATGGGTGCGGCTTCAAAGAGTAAAGTCAACCTCTTCATCTAGATACATCTTTTAATAGTGTGGCGGTCTTTGATTCAGTCGAGGGCCGTCACCTGCCTCTTCAAGCAGATCAGTCATGCGTTTCTCCAGCTTTTCGAGATGAGCTCTCAAAAGTGCGATCTCTTTTGCCTGATCGGTTACCACCGAATCAAGCGTACCAATCGCCTCTTCCGCATAAGCAAGTTTCATTTCCAACTTTGTCAAACGTGCTTCCATACCAATCGCTCCTATAGCCTCATCCTATCACGACACAAATACTCTTTCAATGTCCTCTTTTTGTTGCAAAAAGCCTTGATTCAATACAAATTTTTCTTGTCATGAACCATATTCATGGTATACTGACATGAATTTTGTTGCAGAATGGTGCAAATGAGGGGTATTGGCATGAAAGGTGAACGAGTAGCACAACTCGAGCTGTTATTACACTCACATCCTGAAGGACTGAGAAGAGCGGAAATCGCCCGGCGATTGGGAGTCCATCGCTCGACTATCAGCAGATACGTCGACGAATTGAAGCAGTATATCGATATATATGAAGATAATAACCTCATAAAAATTAAAGACCGGGAAGGTGATGAAAACATTGCACTGAGTGTGTATGAAAGCCTTGCTTTCAACCTATCGGCTGAAATTCTTGCTAATTCCAGTGAGTATCAAAACCCCCATCTTGCATCCGGATTACGCAAGATAGCGATGAACATGCGTTCGTATGCACCTAAAATCAGTGACAACGTCATCAATCTTGCAGAGCAAATTGACAAACAGGTTCAACAAAAAAAAGAAAGTAGTAAATTCAACTCAATTCTTGAAGTCCTCATAGATTCTTGGGTCTCCGGTCGTATTGTCAGGATTGTCCAAAGCCTGAAAGGTTTCGACCCCATAGAAACAGAACTCGCCCCCTACTTCATCGGCTTTAGAGAAGAGGACAGCGGTGGAAGGAATCCTATCAGCGTAACGGGAAGACTTCGCCATACCACAGAAATTGTCACCATCGACATCAGCACCATCACCAGTGCCACCATTCTCAACGAGACCTATACCATCCCCGACAACCTCAAACCTTTCAAATTGCATGAGGCTGAAGAACGGTATGAAAGCATCGATATGATACCGCTGAGTTTGAAGCTCAAAGAACGGTCGGCTATGAACGTGTTTCGTTCGGTAGTGCATGGCACTCCTGTATTCGAGAAACAAACAGATGGTTCGATCATCTGCAATATGGATGTAGAGAACTCCATTGAGCTCTATCTCCGTATTATCCAATGTGGCGATTCTGTCGAAATAATCTCTCCTGAAAGCTTCAGGAAGAAGTTCTGTAAGATGCTGAATAAGATTCTAGCTATTTATCAATGATATTTTTCTTGCCCCTTTGATGTATTATCGCTATGCTGAATAACAGGAGGAAACAACAATGAAAGAGTATGAATGTGATCTTTGTGGCTATGTGTATGATCCCACAGTAGGTGATCCCGACAACGGAGTCAAAGCAGGAACAGCCTTTGAAGATATTCCCGATGATTGGGTATGCCCTCTCTGCGGAGCTCCTAAGACAGACTTTTCACCACGCTCATAATGTATGATGTATAAAACGGGAAGTACTTCGGTAGTTCCCGTTTTTATATCCCCCCCCCTTCCTTATACATAAGAATACGTGCCTATCGACTATTTGCTTATTGCAGGTGTTCCGTGGTATCATTATTTTATAGTGAGTAACCTACTTGAGAATTACAGCTCAAAACCTGTGATAGTGCTTGCAGATTCCAATACGACCAGCCGTAATACGTTTCTTAAGGAACTTTCTGCTGACTATACCATCCTTGAGGCTGAAAACGGTAAAAAAGTCCTCCACTACCTAAAAACCTATCCAGATACGATAGAATCAGTTTTATATGATTTATTCCTTCCTGGTCTTGATGGATATGAATTTCTGGCATTGAGAAATAAAAGTAAAGAGTTACGAAACCTTCCTGTATTTCTTTTCACTGACCGTCATGACCAACGACAAGCATTGCGCATCGCAAATTTAAAACCTACCAGCATCTTCTTCAAACCAGTCGACATGAACCTCCTCAAAGCAGGGCTTTCATCGGCAATACGTCCACAAGGCTATCGAGAGCTTCCTGTTTCCTTCGAGCAAGTAAGTAACCCCATCTCAGAGGAACTCTCCCTGTGGGGTATCAATCCACAAGCCATGCGAAACGGTTTTGCACTTTACTCCTTCACAGAAACGAACAGCAGCCTCTTGTAT
>JAQVVB010000166.1 GCA_028699215.1 Sphaerochaeta sp.
AGGGGCCCCTCTTCTTTCTGCATATAGGAGACAGGCAGAGCTCCAATGCCGGCACTTAGTGGGGGGAGTCTTAAGGAACCATTGCTGATGATCGGAGAGATGGGAGGAGGCATTTGAGTCTCTTCACTTTGAACTTCGGCAATGCTCACTTCAGAGGGTTTTTCTTCCTCGATGACAGGTTCTTCTGTGCGTATTGGTTGTTCGCTGCTTGGAGTAGGACTTGCTGGAGCAACAAGGGGTTTAGTCTGCGCAGGTTCTGTCTTCGGCGCCGCTGTCAGAATTTCAGATGGAGTGGTGTCAACTGGATCAGAGGTTTGGCTCTCCTGGACTGCAGGAGTTCTCATTTCAAAGAACCAATAGGTTCCTCCGAGTATCGCTATACAAGCGACCACTATAAGAATTATCGACCAAGTTCTATTCACGTCATGCTCCTTCATATAGAAGTATAACAAAAATACTCATGAACGCTCTACAATTCTAGCATGAGTATTTGGATAACTTCCAAAGATTCATACAACTTCACGAAAAATACGAAAAAAGACAGGAAATATCGTGGAAAAGTGACTTCCATTCTTGAGTTTTTATACTCTCTTCCCTATTTGCAGTACAGTTTTTGGAGAATAGTACTCCTTATCTCTTCATGATAGCTTGGTTTCCCAGAGGGAAATCATGAAAAAAATCTTGCTGGTGGGTATGGTGGTGGCTTTGCTGTTCTCTGTACAAGCCCAAACCAAGGCAGTCGCTTTTCTTGGTGCAGACCTTTGTTTCCTTGATGTTTTGTATTCAGATACGTTACAGGCCAGGTTTGATCTTGGTATCCGGTTGTCCCCGGAATTTTCTTTCAGAGCGCCCGTGAATATTGTTTCAGACCGTGTCTACAGTAACGTTTCTCTTTGGGAAACGGGTCTTTTCCTGGACTATCATCCATTCGAGAGTGGACTGTTCTTCTCTGTTTCCCTGGTGCAATTGGCGCTTTTCAGTGGTGAAGATAGACCTTTGGAATCATCGCTTTATCTGAATGAAATGGCCTTGGGATATACCTATCATCTATGGGATCACTGGTTCATTGAGCCAAAATTAATAATTCGGGACCCTAGCGGGGTCTTTCAGAATGAGTATGAACAGGTAGAGCAGATACTGGTAGAGTACGCTCAGTTCCGGTTTTCCCTCACGTTCGGGTGGGATTTTCTTGCCATTCCAAACCCGAGAGAGAAGAAGGAAGCATGTGAAGGGCAAGAAGGAGGAGAGGTATGAAACAGAAGGTGGTAAACGTCTGGAACTGGGCTGTGGTATTGCTTTTATCCATCCCATTGTCAGGGTGTTCTCTTGGTTGGGAATCGAGTTACAGAGACAAGATTACCGACAAGGAGTTGTATCCTACGGTTGCTCGCATACTTGATGAGCAGAAAGAGGTGGTCTGGGAGTATTTGGATGAGGATGTATCCAGATACTTGATAGAAGAGATTCCTACTGGGGAAGAGATTGTAGTAAGTACGCTTACTGAGGCTCAGGGTAGGGAATATTTGGAATTCTGTTATGCAGTGAATGATGGAAGTGCAGAAAACCAAGTGGAGCAGGTCGTTGAGTTTGCCCGTAATTTGATCAGCGTCGAAGAGATGGAGCATTTGGAGTCACAGTTGGATGAAACGCGTTCTCGCATGCTTGGCGAGGCTGAGGTGCTTGCAAAGGGATTATCTCCCTCCCAACGAGCTCCCTTTTGGAAGGACATGCAGAAATTGGTGACACGCAGTCTTGTGCTTTTTACTGCTGGTGTGGTGTATGCCTGTATTCCGACTGTCGTTTTCTGGGGGAAGATCTCTGCAGCGACTGCAGTTGCTGTTGCCACAGGGGTGGTTGCCAGTACCGTCATGTCCATCTGGAGGTATTACCAGTTTGGAGGAAATCTTGATGAAACGTTCAGTGAATGGTTGATGGAAGTCACAACCGAGCCTGAATTGTCGTATGCCCTGGCTGCCAGTATGATTTCAGTCGGAAAGACTTTGAAACGTGGAGTAGTGGTGACAGGAATCATCATTTGTGTTTTTGCACTCTATAATGTCATTGATATGGTGAAGCCCATGCTGTTGAAGTATAACTTTTCAGTGTGAAGCGTATTTGGTGAGAATCTGAGGCTCTCTTAGGAGAGTCTCTTTTTTTAAAAAGGAGCTACGCATAAAATCGAATGGTTAAACGCAAGGGACGATAGTACTGTTCTGAGTATTTGAACAAACAGAACTTTCCTATACCAGTAATACCAAGGGGTATGCTGTCTATACTCCCTCTTGGTACCAACAACCCTAATATCCCCGTCTACCTTAGACATCGTCCTTATCAATGATATTCGCCAAAATCTGCTTGCCGACAGTGCTTATTCGGTACTTTTGCTTACTGCTAGTATGTTTTTCAGGACTTGTCATTTCGATGGCTTTGCATTCAAGCGATGGAATAATGTAGGATTTTCGAAAGTGCTCAGTATCACGGAGTTTCAAGGTATCCTGCAAATCTCCTCGGCTCATCTCGCCTGTGAGATGCTTTAAAAGCCTTATGACTTCCGGGGTGACTTCCGGGGTGACTTCCGGGGCGGGAAAGGTCACTGTAACTCCTAGTAGAGGATTGGATTTCCAAAATGGAGAAGGTAATCCGTTTTCGAGGCGTTTTTGTACCATGAGCACACTACCTCGACCAGCTTTTTCCATGAGTCCCCGAAGATACAATACATGGGCGATATCAGGATTGCGGAGAATTGAAATCTGGCCTTCCAACAGGCTCTTTTCTGTTACACCCTCTGGGAGCGTACCAGAGTTCCAGATTTCCAACCGATGAGGATACACATGAATGATGACACCTCCGGATGCCGAGCTGTAGTCACGATGAGCCAGGGCGTTAATTAATGCCTCGCGTACCGCTTCTTCCGGATAGAGAGGGGTGTCACGGCGCTTGGGACTACCTTTGCTGAACGTGGATATGCTGGAAGTATTGCGAACTATAAATGAGTATGCATCTTCGAAAATGCGATGTAGAGGTCCTTCAAAAGACTTCATGTCATTGAACTTGTCGCCAGCCTTGTCTGAACTATAGTGCATAGCTCTGATTCGAGTCTGTGGTAATCGAATAGCTGGATTTATAGTAAAAAGAACATCACCGCCATTCGTCAATCGCCCATACCGAGCAACCGAGAAGTCTTCCAAGGCCATGGAGATGTTTTCTTCATCTCGAAATAATACTCGGCGTACATTCCCGGCATCTGAGATAGCATCTCGTACTTCTTGTGCATCGATATCGTTTTCAATATCACAAAAGGAAAAACGGCGCTCCCAACGTTCTGGTTCAATTTGCTGCCGCATCACTATGTCACGGATCATTTGGGCATTGGCTATTTGCGTGAGTTCACCGTTACGGACGTAAATAACATCATTGAAAGCATACGGAACATCACTTCCTGCTGGAACTTCAATTGAGATTATCAGCTTTTTATCTAATTCTTCAGCTTGCGCAGCGATGAAAGCCTTCGGAGAAATAGATTTTAGCAAATAGTTCTCAAGTTTGTTTATCGCGCTTTGAGAATCAGCAATGCCGATTACCTCATTCCTTTCAGTCACTCCACAAATTAGATAACCACCAGAAGTGTTCAGGAATCCGCAAACAACCTTGCCCAATCCAATGAGATTTTGGATGGATGACTTGAATTCGATCTGCTGGCCTTCTCCAAGAGAAAGCAACTGCTTAATTTTTTTCAGTGTCATGAACCCACTCCATACCAATAATGTTTTTTCGATTATCGCTACGGACGCTGGATGAACATTGCTCATACTCAATACCACCTGTTTTATATGCAATTCTTGTAGACCTCAGGAAAGCAAAGAGTTGGATTTTGTGCGTAAATTTTATACTTAAGCCATTGGAACACATTGCTTGTTGCCCACCGCAACGGATTGTGGAATAATACAGCCAACGATATTGTTAGAAGAAGGAGTTATCTGATGAGAAGTCCATTGGCAACAGATATTTTGGATAGATTTTTACGGTATGCCGTAGTAGATACGATGAGTGATGAGAATTTGGTTGCTGATAAGCACCCGTCTACAGAAGGACAATGGGATCTTTTGAATCTCTTGGTCTCCGAATTGAAGGAATTGGCGATTGAAGATATTCAAGTCGATGAACACGGGATCGTCATTGCCCGCATTCCCTCCAACCTCGACTATGAGGTGCCCACCCTTGGATTCATGGCCCATGTTGATACAGCAGACGATGTCATGGGAAATGGGGTGAAGCCCCGTGTCATTGACGCGTATGATGGAAACGACGTAAAGCTCAATGAGGAATATACCCTCCTCAGATCTGAAAATGAAGAACTTGCTTCATATGTAGGCGAGACGATCATCGTCACCGATGGCAATACCTTGCTGGGAAGCGATGATAAAGCAGGAGTTGCGGAAATCATGGCGGTCGCAAAACTTCTTTGCAGCGACCCTACGATCAAACATGGTGAGATTGAACTCATCTTCACCAGTGATGAAGAGACCGGTGCCGGTATGGACAACTTCCCCTACGACAAGATTCGCTGCGAATACTGTTATACCATCGATGGTGGCAAGCGGTTTGAAATCGAATCCGAGTGTTTCAACGCTGCTACCGTGAAAGTCCACTTCAGTGGGGTGAGTTACCACCTAGGTTCTGCAAGAGGCAGATTGGTCAATGCCCTGACCATGGCTTCATACTTTGTAAATTCCCTTCCCCAGGCAGAGAGTCCTGAGGCCACTGATGGTCGCTATGGTTACTATTGTGCACTCGCTATGAATGGAACTTCTGTTGAGACTGATTTGACCGTATATCTTAGGGATTTTGATCTTGCCATTCTTGATCGTCGCATCGAAGCTCTGAAGGCACTTGCCCAAGCCACCGAAGCATTGTACCCCAACGGCAAGGTCTCATTGGATGCCAAGCACATCTACTACAACATGGTGCTTGTCGCCAAGGATAAACCCATTGCCATGAACTCGCTCTATGAAGCGGGGAGGCGTCTGGGAATGGAGCTTCATGAGGAGTTGATCCGTGGAGGTACGGATGGTTCGCGTATGGCCAATGAACAGAAGATTCCTTGCCCAAACATCTTTACCGGCGGACATAACCTTCACTCTCGTTTTGAATGGGCTGCTCTTCCTGCCATGGAAGATAGTGCCCGACTTATTGCGCAGATCATACAGGTTGGAGCAAATCTGTGAAACGCTTTTCTCTGATCGTATCTCTCTTGCTTGGCCTCTCTGTGCTCTATGCACAGACCGGCCTGCTTGTTGAACTTTCTGTAGGGGATCAGTCCAGCAGACTTGGTCCCTTGACCCAGAGAGCGGTACAGAACGCAGTAGAGCACTATCTGTTCTACCGCGGACAAGATCAGGATATACTGGAGGTCCAGATAGGGCCTATCGAAGAAACCGGACCGTTTGCAATTTCAACAGAACTGGTTTTTTCTTCTCAAGAAAAACACCTTGTGCAAATCTTAAGCGCATCAGGAAAACATGCAGAAGCGCTTGAAAAAGAATTAGAAACTTCCCTGTTTGAACAGCTTTTTTACGACGGTCTTATTCTGTTTCCTCCCCATCCATCAACCTATTTGGAATATGCATATGGTCAAGGATATACAACCTCGCTTGAAGAGACCGGAATCCAGAAAGGGGATGTGTTTTCTGTGGTTACCGCACAAGGTGATCAGGTAGGAACGCTGGTAGCCCATGATGTGCTTGCTTTGGAAAAACCCGTGGTTTTGTTTGCCCAGATAGGAGGAAAACAACTGATTCCCGGGCTTGAAATTTCTGAAAAACAAGGAAAGCAAACCTCTATTTCGCTTTCACTTGGAAGAGATCTCTCCTTGGGCTTTGAAGGTGCATATACCCAAGATATCGGACTGTATCCCTTTTTATTGACATTGAGTGTTGGAACCACGTTTTCATCGGGAACGTTCAGGGATGTCCGTGCAGGCGCAGGCTTGGAAGTACGTCTTCCCCTTTCCTTGCTTTTTGGTACTCGCCATGGTTTTTGGAGGAACAGTTCTGTAGGGGTGACCAGCCG
>JAQVVB010000167.1 GCA_028699215.1 Sphaerochaeta sp.
GTAATTGATGCTTCCTACCGCGTTTCCTTGGTCTGTGGTATCGGCGATAATGACCAGATAGCCACCCTTTTTTAGAACGCCCAACGATCCAACTGCACATTTTGCACATTGATAGTGATTCATTCCTACAAATCCACCATGGGTGATGACTATATCAGCTTTCTTTGGAGCGGGAACCTTAACTGTTTCAACAATTTTCTCTACTGCTGCAAGATGAGCTTTCTCTAAATCTCCACTGAATACACCGGTGATATGAAAATCATGATCGAGGGTCACATTCACTAAGAAATCCACTCCTGCAACCTTGGCAACTTCCAGGCTCTCCTCATGGACAGGATTGCCTTCTATGTTCAGATCCCTGGAAGCTGGATCTGCCATAAGATCAGGTCCATGGAAAACATACGTCGACTTTTCGCCGATAAGCCCGGGGCAAATGGCTTTTCGACCACCGCTTGCACCAGCCATGAAGTGACTTTCCACCAACCCCGTGGCAATCTTCAAGTCAGCTTCAACATACCGTTTATCCATCATGATGCGTGTGCCCCTCTTGGTATCACCAAGATAGACCAACTGACTCTCGTCCTTGCAGTCATGATTGATGATGGCTACCCCCGAGGAAAGCACCCTTTCATCGATCATTTTCTCAATCTCTTTTGGAGTCATGGCCCGATGGGTACCTGTTGCTATGAGGATGATGATATTTTCAGGTACATATCCAGCTGCAAACAGGGTCTGGAGAATAGGGAAGAGAATACCTTCTTCACCTGTATAGGGAACAGGGCGTGTATTGTCACTGACTACGATGACAGCAGTAGCGGAGGCTTTACCTGCACGCTTGGACAATGCAATGGTTGCAAGGCTCTCACTTTGAATGGGATGTTCCAAAGAATCAAGGATAGCCTGCTTAGGATCACGTACCAGCTGAGGATCATTCATATGGATGACAAACGTAGAATCAGGCAAAACCAAATCATCATAGGATGTTCCCAAGGGATTATGTACTTTCATTTCTACCTCCTCGTACAGTAAGGCACCGAATGACTATCATTCGGTGCCTGAAAGAGAAAAAAGCAAGACTACATCTCCTTGATCAAGGAGAGATCGCCGGTTGCCCCAGCACGTAGTATCGGTTCCATATAGGTATCGACATCTGCATTCGTCATCGGTACAGGCATGTTCCTCAACTTCATCTCCAACTGCGGATCTTTGGCTGCAGCAAGGGCACGTTCAATATGCTTTTCAGTGAATCCCTTCAAGTCGTTGAGCTTGGAAGGTGCATTGATGCTCTTACTGAAAGCAATCATGGCTTCTGCAACACGAAGGGCAAGTTCTCTACCGTCCAACGATTCAATACCCTTGTCAGCAAAACCGTGTTCTGCAAAAATGGAACCAACCACCTTCAGCTGCTTCTGAATTGCCTTGGAATAGAATACTGCGTAATAGGGATTCATGACACCACAAGCAGTACCGTGAGACACGATATCCACCAACGAGAAACTGGTGAGGTGAGCCCCACTGGTTCCACCAACCATGATGGCATATCCACCAAGATCGGTCGCAAGGCCTATCGCTTCACGAGCCTCTACATTCTTCGGGTCTTTTATAAGCACCTTTGCATACTGGACAACCAAGCTGATGGCACATTCGGCTATTTCCTTGGTTTTCTCATAGGTTTCGCTTTTTGCTCCACAGAAAACCTCAAAAGTATGGGCGATTGCATCCAAGGCTCCATCGATGGTAACCGAAAGAGGCATGGAGACAGTGGTCTCATAATCGAACATACTCAAGGCCGGGCAGATTGCATTATCGACGATAAGCTTTTTCTGTCCTGCCACAGGATCGGTGATGTTCGAATACTTGGTGAGGTGGGCTCCACTGGAAGCCGATGTCTGGATGGCAATCAGAGGAATCAAAGATGAACCGGTTGCTTTCAATGCATCAGTGACCACATTGGTACCAAAGTAGTGATCGATCTCACAAGAGACCTTACCACCCAAAGAAGCCAGGACATCAGCTGCCTTACAAGCATCGATGGTGGAGCCTCCTCCGACGGCGATGATGCAGTCGGGTTTGTTGTGCAAGATGTAGGATTCCAAACGGTAGACATCCTCACGGGGAGCATTGGGCTTGGCATCAGGAGCGATCATGCCACCACTGAGTTCAACTCCAGAAGCCTGAAGATAAGAAACCACACGGTCGGCAATCGGTTTCATATAGGTGGTATTGCTTACAACCAGTGCCTTCTTGCCGAATTTTGCGGCAATTGGGCCGATCTGGTTTAAAACTCCGAGACCATGCACATAGGCATCACCTTTCCAATCTTTAAGAATTTCATACGCTTTTTTCATCTGATCCATACTACATGCTCCTTATTTGCAGAGGTTTTTTGCCCTCATGGCAATATTTTCTGCACTGATACCATACTTTGCCAAGAGCGGTTCATAAGGACCCGACTCGGTAAACGTATCTTCGATTCCTATAGCATCAAATCTACAGGAAATTCCTTGTTTCATAAAGGCTTCACTCACCGCTGAAGCAAAACCGCCCATCAATACATGTTCCTCGACACACAGCAACGCACCGGTCTTGGAAACACTTTTCTTCAGACTCTCTACATCCAAAGGCTTCACTACGGGAACACTGAGCACTTCAGCTTTGATCCCCTCCTTTGCAAGCAAAGAAGCGGCTTTGTTGGCATAGGAAGCAGTGATTCCGTTGGCGGCAATGGTGATGTCGCTTCCTTCGACAGAACAGACTGTTCCGATTTCTGAAGCAGAAGGAAGATCAGGCATGGGATTGCGGTTCAAACGAATGAACACAGGGCCCTTCTGAGTCAGTGCATATTCCAACGCCTGTTGGGCCTGAGCTGCATCGCCAGGAACAATGACCTGCATGTTGGGTAGGGCTCGCATGATTGCGATGTCGGTTATGGCCTGATGACTTGCTCCATCAAAGGAGTCTGAAAGCCCTCCATAGGCACCGGCGATGATGACGGGAAGATTGTTGTAGCAGACTGTGTTGCGAATCTGGTCCGTTCCCTTAAGTGCAAGGAAAATGGAAAACGCATTGACCACAGGATGATAACCGCATGTGGCAAGACCTGCTGCGATATCAACCATATTTCCTTCAGCAACACCAACATTGTAGAACCGATCGGGAAAAGCTTTTCCAAACAAAGCACTTTTGGTGGACGAAGAAACATCTGCATCCAATACGACCAGTTCAGGATGGGTTGCACCCAATTCAGCGAGTTTTGATCCAAAGGCATCTCTCATGGCCATGCTCATAATGCAGCCTCCTTTTGGTGAAGATCAGATGTAAGCTCAACAATGCCTTGAGCATAGGATGCATCATCGATGACTGCTCCATGCCATGCATTCTTGCCTTCAGTGAAGGAGACTCCCTTACCTTTGATGGTGTCATAGATGACTGCCTTGGGCCATACATCGTCACTGTCCATCCATGCAAAGGAAGCAAGCATATCCTCGGTATTATTCCCATCATACGCTGTAGGAGCTACATTCCATCCAAACGACTTAAGCTTGTCAGAAAGAGGTCCAAGAGGCATGATCTGCTCTTCCGTGCCGTCGAGTTGAACCTTGTTGTAGTCGACCATGAGTACGAAGTGTTCAGGTTTGAACTTGGCAGCACTCATGAGGGCTTCCCAGCTTTGACCTTCATTCAAACACCCTTCGCCGGTGATTACGTAGGTCCAAAAGGATTTTCCAGACAGCTTGGCAGCTAAAGCCATACCCAGACCAACAGAAAGACCATGACCAAGGGCTCCTGTGGACATGTCCACCCCGGGAAGCTTATTCATACAAGGATGACCTTGAAGGCGGGAGTCCAACTTGCGGAATGTGGATAATTCCTCAACAGGGAAAAATCCTCTGTGAGCAAGAACGGTATACAAATTCATCGAGGCATGTCCCTTGGAAAGAATCAAACGGTCCCGATCTTCCCATGTAGGATCTTCTGCCTTGATGTTCATTCTGTTGAAGTAAAGACTGGTGGTCAGCTCCGCACTCGATGCCGATCCTCCCCAGTGTCCTGTTCCTCTATCGTGAAGGGTATCAAACATAACCACCCTGAAATAGGCGGCTAAAGCTGCAAGTTCCTTCGCGTTGAATGTGCGCTCTGGTTGAGAGAGCAAATCCTTTACACTTGTATTCATGTAGGAAACTCCTTGTCGTTGCCGGGTTCCAGAAGAAGTATGCTCTGGATGATTTCCAGCATTGTGTACTGTATACAATATAGATATCACGCTCTGCAAATGTTGTCAAACGAAAATTTGTATTTCTTGTACAATTTACATTATTTTTCATATTTCCATTTATAATAATTAACTAATTTTCAACAATCAATGATTTAAGCCTCTTGCCTTTAATGTATACAATTCATACTTTTTTTATAAAGAACCGTTTAAATCAAGTATTTTTCATTGACGAAACTGTATTTTCACCATAGAGTTAAAGAGAAATTGGGAGGGACAATGCCTAAATGTGTACAAAACAGCCTTTCTGACCAAGTTTACACCATGCTCAAGGAGCAGATACTGTCTGGTCAACTCAAAGGTGGAATGAAAATTCCAGAAGAGTTGCTTGCCGAACAGTTTGGAGTATCCAGGACACCCATCAGAGAAGCAATCAGAAGATTAAGTGAATATGGATTGGTAACCATAAAACCAAGAAGCCATGCCATTGTTTCCGTCATAACACAAAAAGAAGCAAATGACATTGCTCGGGTCAGAGTGAGCCTTGAACAACTGGCCATCGACAGCATCGATGAACAATCCTATGCCCAGAACGTCAAGGAATTTTCCCGTTATGCAGCTGATTGCCAATATGCCATGGGAATTGGAGATCGAGCTACGGTATTTGAGCAGGACAGCCTATTCCATCTGGCTTTGATCCGTGCTTCAAACAACTCCGCTCTGATCAACATCTGCGAACGGCTTGATGCAAAGATACAACAGCTGAGAATTGCCCAGGATCTCCCGGAGGATGAGCTTTCCTACTATCTCAACCAACATGCACAGATGATGAACCTTCTCAAGAATGGAGATAAAGAGGCTTGCAAACGTCTCTTGTACGAACACATCACCCATGATCTGACCAGTCACGTATTGGAAAAAGAAGCATGAATCGAAATGACATCATCATCACCTATGGTTCAGATGCAGCAAAAATGACCAAGGCTCTTCTTGATGCAATCGATATTGAATCCATGGTACCCGACAAAAAGGCTTCCATCGCATTGAAACCCAATCTGGTGGTCGCCGTCACTGCCGACAGTGGGGCCACCACGCACCCAGAAATCGTCGTAGCCATCATCGAATACCTGCAGGGCAAAGGATACAAGAACATCAAGATTGTAGAGAGTGCATGGGTCGGAGATTCCACCAAAGAAGGATTTCGCGTCAATGGATACAACCAGATCAGCAAGACTCACCAGGTCCCTCTCGTAGACGTCAAGGACGACACCTACGAAAAAAAGACTATCGGGAAAATTACTATGGAAGTCAGTACAACCATTCTATCTACTGATTTTCTCATCAATCTTCCTGTACTCAAGGGTCACTGCCAGACAGCAATGACGTGTGCCCTGAAAAACATGAAAGGATGTTTATCCGATCGTTCAAAGCGCATGTTCCATACTCTGGGCCTTCACAACCCCATTGCAAGTCTCAACGCAGTCAGGTGTGCCGATCTGGTCATCGTAGACAGCCTCAATGGAGATCTTGATTTCGAAGAGGGGGGAAACCCGGTGAGGACCAACAGGATGTTTGCCGCAAGGGACAGTGTCTTGTGTGACAGCTTTGGAGCCTCCCTTATGGGATTTGAACTCGAGGATATTCCCTACATCCAGCTTGCTGAATCCTTGGGGGTGGGAAGCAGTGACCTCTCACAGGCCAATATCATTCAGCTCAATGAACCCAATGATGAAAAGCCTGCCAAACCTACCGGGGCCGCTTCCTATTTAGGTGCACATACCCGTCCCGACAGTGCCTGCTCAGCTTGTTATGGCAATCTG
>JAQVVB010000168.1 GCA_028699215.1 Sphaerochaeta sp.
TTTGAAGGATTTGGATGAGCGTGTAAACAAGGCAAAGCTGAACAAAGGGCCTGAAGTCGTTCTCGCTGACATGATCAAGGCATTGGTAGATCCCCTTATTGTGTTTGCCAACGATCAGATGACGATTGAAGAACGGTTCAAGGAAACCTTCAGACAGATCAAGGTGTTGATCAGTCCCATGACTCCCTCTAATTATGAGGTGGAACTGGCCAGTGAAAGGTTGCTTTGTGAGCGAGGTTTTCGGACTCCTAGAAATTGTGTTCGCAATCAGAGACCTGTAAACAAACCTCCGCAAAGACGGAGCGGGCCTGCAAGGCCTCGAAAGGCAGAAGCTTCAGTGGAAGTCTCTACAGCTTCAAAGAAACGTAGGAACAGAAAGCGAGGAAATAAGCCCGGTGAGAAAGATGTGAATGCCTACCAACCTTCGGTGGCGTCAACCAGTGCTGAGGCACATGATCTCTAGGCCCATTCTTCAATTTCTATGTTAACACTTGCGACAAAGATGCTCCCATATTTCTCCAAACTATCTGCGATGTACTCCTGCAACTCTCCCAATGTAGTGGAGATTTGATGTTGCATGGGTACGCGTAGTTTTACGGTGAGCGCATATCCTTCAGCTTTCATCAATACTTGTACTCGTTTTACCCTGATCAGATTGTCAAACTCATCAAGACAATGGGCAACCATTTGTGTCAAGGCGGCTTCACTGACCGTTACTTTGCCATATTTGCTGAACTCTGGCCTGACAATCGTTTTCTCGAAACTCATGTTTCGTTTGTGGAAAGGAGTTGGACGTTTGTTTTTGAAAAAGACGCGCATGGTATCATATACTATCTGAGGATAGTTTCTGGTTATCTCAATAGATGGAACAGGAATCACATGCTTTCCTTCGGTGTATCTGCTCCTCATTGCTGTTTCAATCTCTTCTTTTGTTGCAATATCCTCAATATGAAAGAGCTTTTCTGGTTGAGGCAGATTGAGTCTGCCTGCAATTTTATATGTCATCTTCTCGCTGGTTCCGATGATGAGGATTTTATGGTATTTCTCTTTTTGCAGAGCGTCTGCTACCTGGTTCCTATGGTCAATGTCATCGAACACTGCCGTTCGTACGGCCGAAAGAACGTTTTCCTCGCGTTTGGCAGATTTCCCTGCAAGGATGCGGTCTCCTCGGATAAGGAGACCATCATCTATGATGAGATCAATTTTATATTTCTGCGCCACCAGCTTGGAACGAAAGCTCTTACCTGTACCGCTTTTCCCGACAAGTGCATATACTTTTGTCCCCTTCAGTTTCCAGAAAGCATATCTAAATATTCGATTCATGGTTTTCATTATACTTAATTTCTTGTACAATAAAACCGCATTTTGTAAAAATTCCATTTTGAGTTTTTAATTATCTACACAAGGAGCGTTTTACATGCAAAAAGTACCTACGTTCAGCAAGGGTGGAGTGCATCCTGGCGACAAAAAGGTATTCAGCCGTTCCCAACAGATTGAACGACTTCCTCTTCCTGCGGAGTTGGTTGTTTCGTTGTCACAACACCTTGGAGCACCGGCAAAAGCCTTGAAAGCGAAAGGGGATACCGTTATACGGGGAGAGAAGATAGGTGAAGCTTCAGGCTTTATCAGTGCTGATGTACACTCTCCTGTAAGTGGCACGATCAAAGAGATCCGTAAGGTGACTTTGGCCAACAGTGTCTGTTGCGATGCTTATATCATCACTCCTGATGAACAGCAGACTGTCGAATTTGCTGAAAAATTTGATTGGGAATCCCAAACAAGCGCTTCTTTGCTCTCTCAGGTTAAAGATATGGGTATTGTCGGTATGGGTGGAGCTACCTTCCCGGCACATGTCAAGCTCTCAGTTCCTAAAGACAAGAGCGTAGATGCTTTGGTTGTCAATGGTGTTGAGTGTGAACCGTATCTGACAGCGGATTACCGGATTATGATGGAGAAGGGTGAGCAAGCTCTCCTGGGAGCAATGATTGCTGCAAAGATAACCGATGCTAAACGGATTATCATTGGCATTGAAATGAATAAACCGGATTGTATCGAAAACCTCAGTAAAATTGCCAAAGAAAATGCATATCCCATTGAGATCATTGGTTTACAGATGAAGTATCCACAGGGCGATGAAAAGCAATTGCTCAAAGCTACCATCAATCGAGAGATTCCTTCTGGGAAACTTCCTTTGGATGTAGGTGCTGTCGTCGTAAATGTTGGTACATGTAATGCCATATACGAAGCCATTGTTTTCCATAAGCCTCTTTTTGAAAGGGTCATCAGCGTTACAGGAGAATGTATCGCCAACCCTAAGAATATCCTTGCACCGATCGGGACGAAAATCAGTGATTTGCTTGCCTATTGTGGTGGATATTCTTCTACTCCTGAAAAATTGGTGAGTGGTGGACCCATGATGGGTTTCTCCTTGTTTGATGTTGACACCCCGATGGCAAAAGGCTCAAGTGGGTTGCTCGCTCTTCCTTCCAAGAAAGCTGCGAGAAGTACTGCTTGTCTCAACTGTGGGCGTTGTGTTGCTGCGTGTCCGATTGGGCTTATGCCGGCAAAACTCTATCGAAATATCATTAACGGTCAATATGAAGAAGCCATGAAGATAAGCCTTATGGACTGTAAGGAGTGCGGTTGTTGCTCCTATGTATGTCCTGCACACCTTCCTCTGGTTCATACTATGAAGACCGGGAAAAAACTGGGGAGAAAGAAGAAATGAATAAGCCCTCTTTGACGGTTTCCTCATCGCCGCATATTCATGCGAAATCAGATACAGCTTCCATTATGTGGAGCGTTTCACTTGCACTTATTCCTGCATCCTTGTGGGGTATCTATGCATTCGGCCTACGGTCATTGCTGGTTCTTGGTGTATCGATTCTCACAGCTCTTGTTTGTGAATTCGTATTAGGTCGTATAAGTAAAGAAGATACGCTTTGGGATGGCTCAGCTTTTCTCACCGGTTTATTGGTCGGTATGAATATGAGTCCTACAGTTCCTCTCTTCATTCCCTTCATTGCCAGTGCGTTCGCAATAGTGGTTGCAAAATGGACGTTTGGTGGTTTGGGTGCAAACTGGATCAACCCGGCTTTGGCTGGTCGTGTCTTCGTGTTCTTTTCCTTTACCACTCCCATGAGTAGTTTCAAGGCTCCTCGGGCATTGGCGGCAATGGTTCCTGACTCTTTGAGTTCTGCAACTCCTCTTTCCTATGCCAAGACCTCTATCTCTTCAGGAACTCTTGGAATGGATACCAGCGCATTGTTATCCAATGGAGGGTATCCTACCTCATCGTTTGCGGATTCGGTTTCCTCAGTCACTGGTTTTTCAGCCTATAGCGTTGACAGTTTCGTGGGAAATGTGGCTGGCTGTATCGGTGAGGTCAGTGCTCTTTTGTTGCTTGTCGGTGGCATTTACCTGCTTATCAGAAAAATCATCACCTATCATGTACCCGCAACATATTTGCTTGGTACTGCATTGTTGAGTTGGATTTTCGGCGGTATCCCTGCTGGCCTTGGTGCTTTCCATGGTCCTTTCTTCTCTTCCATGTTTTCTGGAGGGTTGATGTTGGGTGCAATTTTCATGGCAACTGATTATGTGACTTCTCCGATTACCCATAAGGGACAGATCATTTATGGATTTGGTTGTGCATTCTTTACCTTCCTCTTCAGATTCTTTGGAAGTATGCCTGAAGCAGTATCTGTTTCCATTTTGCTGATGAACATCATTACTCCCACCATTGATAGATATGTACTACCAAGAAAGTTCGGTGACACCAAGGAGTATCGTAAACAGCAGAAGGAGGCAAAGGTATGAAGAAGAATATTAGATATGCATTCATCCTTCTCACCATTTGCGCCGTCTGTGCTTTTGCCTTGGGTTGGACGAATTCCATTACTTCTCCCGTGATTGCGCGTCAAGAGATTGAGAATAAGAATAAAGCCCTCCAAGCTGTAAGCAATGGTTGGGAGATTGGTGAACAGAAAGAAGTTGCAGGAGAATCGTTTGTCACCTATATGATTCCTTTGACTTCTGCTGGTAAAACATCAGGGTATATTGTTGGATTGAAAGGTGCTGGATATGGTGGTGAACTTACCTTGGTTGGATCCTATACCATTGAAGGAGAGCTTCTTTTTGCACAGATGCTCACCAATAGTGAGACTCCTGGTCTTGGGAAGAAAAGCGAAAACGAAGGGTATATGGACAAGTTCAAGGGAACTGGCGCTACTTCAGTGGTACCTACGACAAAAGACATGCTTTCTGACAGCGACGCTGCAGCAGTAAGTGGGTCTTCCGTAACCTTTTCTGCAGTTGCTAAGGCCATTAAAGGTGGAAGTGACTACGTAAAAACCCTTGGAGGTGCAAAATGAAAGGAAACCACATGAAGGAGTTGACCAAAGGCTTCTTTAAGGAGAACCCGGTCTTTGTCATCGTTCTTGGGCTGTGTCCTGTACTTGGAGTATCTACACAGGTATCCAATGCAATTGGCATGACAGCTGGAGTGTTTTTTGTTCTCTTGTTCAGTAACATCATCATCTCAGCGCTACGAAACGTCATTCCTGGAAGTATTCATATTCCTGCATACATTGTTGTCATCGCTTCTTTGGTTACCGTAACCGAAATGGTGATGCATGCTTTTGTTCCCGCTGTATACAGTGCTTTGGGCGTATACTTACCGTTGATTGTTGTCAACTGCATCATTCTTGGAAGAGCAGAAGCTTTTGCAAGTAAGAACACCATGCTTGATAGTGCTCTCGATGCAATCGGAATGAGTATTGGTTTTGGTATGGGCATAACCCTCATAGCTTTGATTCGTGAATTGTTTGGTTCAGGCACCATCACCTTGTTTCCTGTGGGTGACTTTGGTGGCGTCATCAATATTCCTTGGTTCTATGACAATCCTGTACGGGTATTGTCGCTTGCTCCAGGAGCATTATTATTGATGGGATACCTGAAGGCGTTCTTTGACTGGAACACATCACGAAAGAAGGGGAAGTAAGATGGCTTATATTGCAATTCTACTTACATTCATATTTATCAACAATTTCATTTTGGTGCAATTCCTTGGTCTTTGCCCGTTTATTGGTGTTTCAAAGAACAGTGAGAATGCTATTGGAATGGGGGCTTCGGTTACCTTTGTCACCACAGTAGCCTCGGTAGTGACTTGGGCTATCTACTACTTCCTTTTGGTTCCTTTTCAACTTGAATACCTACAGACGCTTTCCTTTATTTTGGTCATCGCTTCGTTGGTTCAGTTGCTTGAGATGGTAATTCAGAAAATTAGTCCTCCCTTATATAAGGCTCTTGGTATTTATCTTCCCTTGATAACCACCAACTGTGCTGTATTGGGTATCGCCATCATCAACATCACCAACAGTTACAATGTAATGGAGGCCTTTACCGCTGGACTTGCAGCGGGGCTTGGTTTTACTTTGGCGATCGTATTGATGAGCAATATTCGGGAAAGACTTGATTTGCAACCGGTTCGAAGATCCTTTCGAGGTATGCCCATTGCCTTTATTTCTGCAGGCTTGATGGCTTTGGCTTTCATGGCATTCGATAAATCTCTGATCACAAATCTGCATCTGGTATAAAGGAGAAAAGCCATGAATATTGTATTTGCTGTTCTGGTAGTTGCCCTTTTGGGTGGGTTGTTTGGCTTTGGCCTTTCCTATGCTGAAAAGAAATTGGCAATTAAAAAAGACGAGAAGACTGCTGCTCTCGAGCTGGTCATGCCTGGTGCAAACTGCGGTGTCTGTGGTTTTGCCGGTTGTAATGCATACGCAGCTGCTGTTGCTGCTGGAGTAGCAGAAATAGGGTTGTGTAGCCCTGGTGGTCCTTCTGTTGTGGCAAAGATGTCTGAGATCATGGGGACAACCGTTGAGGAATCAGGCGATACTAGAAGAATGGTGGCACATGTTATGTGTCGCGGTAATTGTGAATTCACTGCCAAAGACTATAATTATGAAGGCCTTACTGATTGTAATGCGGCAGCTCTGCTTTTT
>JAQVVB010000169.1 GCA_028699215.1 Sphaerochaeta sp.
GAAAACCTTGCCTTCGATTTCGAGCAGACAGCATATCCTCGACTGGGTAATTACTTCACACAATATGGCGATTGGGTAGCCAACGATGCAGGAGGAACCGCACAGGGGCCTACTCCTTTGATGAATCTCATCGAATTGGAGGAGCAACTTGCCTTAAGTGACATCGTTGTAGGTCTTCATCCCTTATATCTATTCAACGACCCTGCTCTCTCTGTGCGTCTGAAGGCGGAAAATCCCAATATCGTCTTGCTTCCATATACGCAGACCCACTACGTGAATATACCCAAGGAGATGAGAAACGTATCAGAAAATCATTTGGCAAATGCTGAAGAAACCTATGTGAGAAGCGTTCCCAAGAAGTGGTTTTTGACCAATACCAAAGGCGAGGTGATCAACGATAATGAAGAGTGGGCCCAGATTCCTCTCAATGTTTCTCATTTCTGCGCGGTCGATGAAACAGGTCGGAAGTTTTTGGATTTCTGGGCTGATTCAGTCTATGACCTCAAACTCAAGGATGGTACATGGGAGGGAGTGTATCTGGATGATATGCTTACCCAAGGCACCAATAGGATTCCTGGAATGTTCTCCAAGTCGCGCGTCAATGCCGACTACAACCGTAATCAGAAGAGGGACGAGACTCCTCTCTGGATAACCGAGATGACTGCAGCGGCCACGCTGACCATGTTGAGAAACCTCAGGGAGAAAGTCGGTTGGGAGGAACTGATCATTACCGGTCAGGGCTTTGAATCAGCCATTGCAGGGTATACCAATGGCGCTGTTCTCATGAACTACAACTACGCTTGGTATCCAAACTACGATCCCAAACAGTTCAATGAGGCCCAATGGGGTGGGTTCATGAATTCGTATCAGGCGATGAAAGATCTGTATCGATCTCCTTCGGCCGTGATTCTCGAGGGATCTTCGGTCTTCAAGGATTGGGATTTACCCCGTGAAAAACGCGATATCACCGATCAAGATCTGGCATTCCACCGTCTTGCGTTGGGTACTGCGTTGTTGACCGACTGTTTCTATGAGTTTGACGTTGTCGATGCGAGAAGTGCTCCATTCATCTTCGATGAGATGCTGGTGGACCAGAGTGGAAGAAGCACTACGGATGCTATCAACAAGGGTTGGCTGGGAATGCCGCTTTCTGATAGTGAACACTTGGTCTATAACAAACAAGAGGTGTATCATCAGGCCAAGCCTTTGGTTCTTGGCAACCGTTCGACGAAGTATTTGGAGTTGTTTGAAGGGAGCAACAAGGAGAATGAGGCGGGTCAGTTCATTATTGAATTTGACTGGAAGAACCTTACCACCCATACTAGCAAACCTTACATTAGTGTAGACATCAACAATGAATGGGCGGAAAATTATGATTTTGGTTCTGCTCTTGTATCTTCTGGTGGAAAAGCATCTTTCCATACAACAGTGGCTCCAAAAAAAGGCATCAAGTATGCTCTCAATACTTGGAAGGTAGGTTCGGTTGAGCTTGGCAACCTTACCATATCAACTGCTGACTGCGGGGTGTACCGTCGTGATTTCGAGCATGGAATTGTCTTGGTCAATGCTTCTGAAGAGGATAAGACGATCAGCTTGAGTGAAATCAGGGGGAGTAGAAACAGAACCAATATCCGCAGGATCAAGGGGACTTGGGATACCAAGACCAATACCGGTATGCTCGTTACCGATTCGTTGGTACTTGCAGCTCACGATGCAATTGTATTGCTTGCTGATTGATTTAGGTACGCCCAGGCAGCAAGTACATGCTGCCTGGGTGGTTGTGAAGAGAAAAAGAATCTGGAAGTACAATTAAAAGGAAGACAGGGAAATGGGCGGATTGTATCTGCCCTTTTGGTGTTTTGCATCATCAATTCATACTCTGAATGCATTATTTTGAGCTATCCATACTTGACAGGTGCGGTATGGTGACTTACAACAAACCAGTCTGGGTTTGAAAATTCAGAGAAGGAACTTTATGCCAGAACAAGCTTGTACGCAACAAACAAAACATTACCGCATCATGGGTATCATTTCCGTAATCGCAGCCTTGTTGCTTTCGGTGGCTGATTATCTTTTGGAATTCCATAAAGAGTACGGGGTGTCTTCATCGATTGTTGAGACTGCCTGGGTCGATATGCCGCACTGGCGTTTCGCCTTCTCAATCTATCTTTGTATGTTCATGATACCGTTCTATTTGTTGGGATTCTATCTGATATATAAAGCTGTGAGTAAGACCAACAAGACCTTGGCCATGGTGATCTTTGGGTTGTTTTCCTATGGGTTGGTGATGGGTTCGCCTTTCATTCATGGTGTGATGAGTCTCAATGGTGTCATATATACCTATGGAATCCAGCATGGAGTAAGCCATGAGGTGTTGGTCGGTCTTATTGAAGGGACACTCACAGGAACCATCCTTCCGGTTTTCCTCGTCCATTATATACTTACCTGGGTAGTGGCTCCGTTGCTTTTGTTCCTCCATATCATTCGTAAAAAGAGTGTGTTCAAGCGTTGGACGGCTTTTCTCAATCCTTTGGTGTTTCTTCTTGTCGGGGTTCTTGGTTTGATGGTGTTCCCCCAACTGTTTGCGTATCTTGCACCAGGAGCAATCAACAAGGGTAATGCAGCCATGTTTGCTTTGGCGACTGTCTCCCTATGGAATGGTGATGCACAGGTGAGTAAATAAGAGAGTTGTTTTGAGATGCTTGCAATCAGTCATTGGATGCTGCGGATGGGGAAGTACATGGAGCTTTTTCCTGTTGAAGGGTTGGTAAAGTCATGAACTGCTCCTACAAGGCGTAGTTTGTGAGTTTTCAGAAAGGCTATCGTTGTTTCAAATACATTTTCTGCATCGCAGGGAACTGAGAGGTATTCAAAGCCTGGTACGTTCCAGCATGTCCACCCTTCAGGTGTCTGTATGTCGTCAAGGCACTCAACTCCCGCCAGGTACAGTCCTTTTGAGAAGTTGTTTTCCCAAGGTTTGAAGGACCTTGTCATGTCTGACATTACACCCCAGAGGCCACAGAGTTTTCCCTTTTCGTCTTTTTTTGCAAAGGGTGCAATTTGGTCGAAGTGGTTGTTGGCTTCACTCCAGAGCCTTTGTATGAATCCAGGGCCTTCGTCTGTTGAGCCTTCCTTGCCCAAAACGGAGAAGTGGGGTTTTTCGAGGATCCTGGAATTCTCAGGTAGTCTAAGAAATGTCATGTGATGTTCTTTCAACGAGATTTTCAAGCAGGTCCATCCATAGGCATGGAGTTCTTTCTTGTGATTCAGGAATGCATGGTTGATGGGGATTCCTTGTATGGTTTCAATCTCAGCAAAGGACAATGTCAGTGTTTGTGCATCTTTTTCTTTGATGTAGTTCCAAAGGGGTTGATACAGTAGCGAATGAGAGTTTTTGTCATTCATGGTTTTTCTCCGTGTTTCAACAAAAGATCTGATTATTCAATGCAATGGAAAAAGTATACCATGAAGCAAAGTGACTTGGTGAAGGTTTCCCTTGTTTAGGGAGTTTAAATAGCCAAGGTCTTCTCTTATTTCCCAATATTCAGCAAGTGCTTCAATTTTTCAAGCAGCGGAATTTTAGTGATGTCAATTCTTGTTTCAGCTTTTTGTTGTGGATATTGAGTCCAAGAAAAGGTCTTCATCCCCGAATGTTCTCCTGCGTTTT
The DNA here is from genome assembly GCA_028699215.1 of Sphaerochaeta sp. Taxonomy (GTDB): domain Bacteria; phylum Spirochaetota; class Spirochaetia; order Sphaerochaetales; family Sphaerochaetaceae; genus Sphaerochaeta. The sequence goes on from JAQVVB010000169.1 coordinate 3,668, forward strand.
TTCCGATATTGAGTTTCCCCGAGTCGAAAAATAAACGCATGGACTATCCTATCCGTAATGGCATCTGCTTGTAAGCAAGAATCTTCAAGAAGTTCGGGGAGTCTGAAGTATCTGGATCAGAGGCACTCGTCGTTGAGTATTTCCTCTCTGTTGGATAGATCGATATACCCGAATGGATATGGGTGAATGCTATTTGGTTTAGACAATTTTAAATATCCATACAAGAAGTATGTAAATAGGTAGAGAGTTAAACTAGACTCAGGTTTGTTAATTGTTTAAAATACAGAGTATAGGTATGGATATGTTGCATATTCCAAACTGGAGGTTGTATGGCAGCACTTGATTCAGTATTGCGGGAAGGATTGCTCGTGGATAGGACGTGGCTGGGGAAACATGGAATCGGAGCAACAGCCGTGGATTATTATCTTCGTTCCGGCAAGATGGAAACGTTGGTCCATGGTCTCTACAGAAAACCGGGTCCTCCATTGAAATGGCAAAATGCAGTGTATTCACTGATGTTGCTCGGTTATAATGTCCATGTTGGTCATATGACTGCCCTGACATATCATGGATACGACCACTACCTGAGGCTTGGGGGTGCGCAGCGTATCAGATTGTACAGTATCCAAAAACTTCCATTATGGGTAGAAAAGGTGGAGATTGGTCCTGGTTTCGTCATGATGAAGCGCAATCCGTTCGCAGGAGATGCCCTTGGTATGGTTGAAGTCCCTTTCGGGGCGTGGGATTGGCCCATACGATACTCTACGCCTGAACGTGCGTTTATCGAATTGGCAAGCACCATCGAAACAAGTGAGGAAATCCTTCAGGTGAAGATGATGCTGGAAGGAGCTGCAAATCTTCGGCCAAGGCAACTGCAGGCATTGCTGGAAGCTTGTGAAAACATCAAGGCAAAGAGGCTGTTCCTTTGGCTCGCGAGAATGGCAGGGCACTCTTGGTACCAGCATATCGACACATCGGGGATAAACCTAGGTACAGGGAAACGTCAGATTGTACCCAATGGTACCCTTGATTCGCAGTTCATGATTACGGTGCCCAAGGAGGTTCAGGATGGAAAGGAAGAATCCCTATTTTAAACAGGTTGAACTGTTGGTTCGTATCCTGCCTTTGGTGGGGGAGTACCCTTGTTTTGCTTTGAAAGGAGGGACAGCGATCAATCTATTCTACCGGGATATGCCGCGACTTTCCGTCGACCTCGATTTAGTGTACTTGCCGGTTGGAGAGCGCATGCAATCGCTTGATGATATCACGATGAACCTTAAAAGCCTGGGTGCTGCAATTATCGCACGGATTAGCGATGCCAAGATCCAGTATTCTCCATTGAACCGCACTGAGAACGTGAACCGATTGATCGTGGAAGCTGGCAGGGTGGTGGTAAAGATTGAACTGTCACCGGTATTGAGAGGAACCGTGTATGATCCTGTAATCATGCGGATAACCCGGTCAGCTGAGGAGGCCTTCGGGTTTGCAGAAGTCCCAGTGGTCTCGTTTGAAGATCTGTTCGCAGGGAAAATGATGGCAGCATTGGACAGGCAACATCCTCGAGATCTTTTCGATATAAAGGGCTTACTCGAGAATGAGGGGCTCACCGACAGGTTGAAAGAGGCCTTCATAGTGTACTTGATTTCCCATAATCGGAGGATTGTAGAAATTCTCGATCCGAGCATGCTCGACATCAAACAAACGTATGAAACCGACTTCGTCGGAATGTCGACCAATCCAATTGAATTGGCGGATCTGATTAAGGTGAGATTTGAATTGATACGGACTGTACATGCCTTGCTCGATGAGCGGGATAAGAAATTCCTCGTGGACTTCAAGGAAGGTCATCCCGATTGGTCGTACTTCAGTGTTCCTCACATAAAGGATCTTCCCGCCGTCAAGTGGAAAATGTATAATCTGGACAAGGTGGAAGTTCGGGAGAGGCAACGGATGGTCGATACGCTCAGAAGTTACTTAAAATTATTGAACGATCGATGATACGATTACGAGAATATTTACCATAGGTGGGTGGTGTGTTAAATACAAAGCTCTGCACTGATATGCTCAGGGCTCTGAGGGTTGTGCCTTGGCGAACATATTTGGTATTCCTGTACTCCGGTGTCAAACGGCAGTGCCATCATAGCACCCTCTTGATGCGATCTAAAAGGGTGATGCTCTCCTTGTTGCAGTCCAGATGGTACAGGCGGATGCAAAGATCGTGCACCTCCTGTTGGAATGCCACCATCTGCTGAAGGGTGGGTTGCTGGGCGTCTTCCTCTTTTGATCGGCGGACTGCATTTTCTCCTATGAGATCGGAAGAGCACACG
>JAQVVB010000009.1 GCA_028699215.1 Sphaerochaeta sp.
GGTCGACATGATTTTCTTATGTCTGAAAGAGGTTCTTTCAATGAGGAACGCAAACATATATCCAACAATCGTGGAGATGGTGGCCGTTAGGACACCTAGTCGCAAAGAACCCCAAAGAGCAACCATGTACGTAGGAGAGAGTGTTTCTTTCCAAGTCTGTAGAGAGAATTGACCATCCTTCATGAATGAGAGGCGAACCGCTTCAAGCAAGGGATAGGCAATGAAGATGAAGACTATGCCAAAAAGACCCAGAACCATGAACCCGGTCATTGGGTCTCTGGTGAACGTCAGTACCAGCATGATGGCTAAGAAAACCACTGCCGCAGCAATGAAGAGGATTCTGAGAAGATTGGTATATCCTGTTGCTGTACTGTTTGGGACAAGGATCATGATGGCACCACTTACTTGATACCCATTGTCCTCTACCACAGGGACAAAATAAATTTGGGATTGTGTCTCCTCAAAACTATGGGAATCAGGGTCAAGTGCGTAGTTTGCCTTATACGATCCGTGAAGTTTCATGGGTTCCAGATAGTAGACGCTTTCAAAGGCTTTTTGGAATTCTGTAGTGGTTCTGTTTGCTTCCCAAAGGGATCCTCCTGTTGAAGATCCTGCTGTAGGGACGAAATCAAACATGGTTTCATCATACGCAAAATAGAATGCCCGAGCTCCTGGGATGATATCTTTTACGGTAGGTATCCATATTTCATAGGCCGCATCCGACTTGTCATCTGGGGCTGTCTGGGCAAAGAGTTCAATCTCCTTGAAGTTTCGCTCTTCTTCATAGGTCTTGAAGTTTGAAGTGAGGGTATTGAACATCCATACATCAGCAGTTAGGAATATCAACGCGGCAACACAGAACTGTATAATACGTTTTTTTGTAAACATCTAGGCTGTCCGTTTAAGTATACACACCCTGCAAGATAGCCTCACAGGGTGGTATGAAAGGAATGATCACAAGAGAAAACTATCTCTTATTGCCAATCTCATTGGTCCAACGATCAAGCAAACGGGTCTTGTTTACTTTGTCGCCATCCCATGCCATGTCCTGGACAACTGTCTTGATGTCGTTGATGGAGAGAGCATCGGGATGCTTTACTGCACCATCAGCTACCAAAACAACATACCATTCGGTAAAGGTTGACTGTGCAACTGGGCTGGAGAGAATCCAGTCATACAGCTTTTTGGCATTGACTGAGTCCTTGCCGTCTTTCACCAGTGACATGGAAGCCAATTCATAACCGGTTCCTTCAGAAGGAGCGGTGATGACAACTGGAGAACCAGCGGCTTTGAGCTTGACCTGGTCATGTGCATATCCGATGGCAACAGGAATTTCACCGGTTGCAACACTCTTGCCAGGAGCAGATCCACTCTTTGTGTACTGGTCGATGTTCTTGTCGAGTTCTTTCATGTACTCAATCATCTTGTCTTCAGTGCCGAAGATATCAAGCATGGTGGTAAGTACGTTATAAGCAGTACCTGAAGAGTTGGGGTTTGCAACTCTGATATATCCCTTGTATTCGGGTTTTGTCAAATCAGCCCAACTGGTAGGGATATCAAGACCAAGTTCCTTTGCTCTTGCAGTGTTGGTTACAAACGTAAGGGGTCCAACATAGAGACCGATATAGAAATTGTCTGCATCTCTGAACTGAGCAGGGGTTTTGGCTGTGTAACGACTTACATAGGGAGTGGTAAGACCTTTGCTCTTGGCGGTGATGTGGTCGAGTCCTACACCTCCGACCCAGATTGAAGCCTGAGGATTGGATGCTTCAGCTTCAAGACGGGCAACGGTTTCTCCACCACTGAGGCGGACGAAATTGACTTTGATTCCAGTTTCAGCTTCAAAAAGTTGAAACAGTTTTGCAGCAAGAGGCTCTTCAAGAGTCGTGTATGCATTGACACTACCTGAACCTGATGCAGGAACAGGAGCGGGAGCAGGAGCCTCGACAACAGGTGCAGGGGTGGCTTCGGCTGATCCCTGAGCGAACAGAGCAGGTACAAGAAGTAACAGTACCATAAGGACAGCTAACGATTTTTTCATCTTTTCCTCCAGAAATTTGCTTGTTTTCCTGTGAAGACGGATCTCTTCCTTTTAGGAAAAACAGCATTCGATATATAATGCTATCCTTCTCAAATCCTGCCGTCAAGGAAAATAGAAGCCATAATGAAATCGGTGAGATTATAACAAAATCGGTCTATTGTATGTCTGTTAACCAATAAGTGAGAGCGTCCACGCTAGCTGAGTGACAATACATGATAGTCAACTTGGAAGCAAATCGTAAATCCTTGATGTATATATAAGGAAAGCGCCCTTGGATTGGCATTGTCTACTTCCAATGCAACTTCTTGACTTCCACTGGAGAACAACAGAGAAAGAATCATTGAAAGCATCTGTTTTCCATATCCTTGGCTTTGGAAATCTTTGGCAATTGCAATTCCATAGAGAAGAGATCGGACTGAGGATATATGGTGGACATTGAGAACCCCGATGACGTGCTCCTCCTTATATAAGATGAAAGCATCTCGGTCTGGATCAGAAAGGATGAATGTAATGTAATTGAGACACCACTGATACGAATCATCGAATGCTGATGCTGCAATCTGAGAATAGATTTCAGCATCTTCAATGGTTGCCTTCCTCATGTGTATTCCTTCATCATCGGTGGTATTTGTCTGATTCCAGGCTTCTTTTTGCATGGATAGTTGATACTCGGTTCTCTCAATGGAAGAGCAACGCTTTGCGCAGTAGGCTTTGCCTGTATTGCAAGGGGCTTCTATTTGTAACACAACGTGTGGTATTTTCAAGACTTCCAAGGTCGACTGTGCTTTTTTGAGCAAGGATGAAAAGTACCCTCGATTGCGATAGGCAGGATCAGTGAAGCCGTTGATTTCCACCTCATTTTGAGTCGGGAAAAAACATGCAAGGAACGAAACCAGTTGATTATCTTCATAGAGGAGAAAAAAACAGGGGATTTCTTTGTCAATGTTGAGTTCGTTGGAAAGAAAGACTTTATTTGAGAGGTTTTCTGCTTTATGGATGCGCTTCTGTAAGGCAAGCGTTTCACAGTTTTGTTTTTCTGAAAGGGCATTGGTTTGTTCGATTTTCATAGTTGTCACTATAAAAACAAACAACCGGTACGTATAGATTCGTACCGGCTCTAAAATTCAAATATGAATATGATTGGTTTTCAGATCAGGCTTTTACCAAGTGAATGGCAAAGCCGCTGAGTTCTTCATTGAGGTAGCAGACCTTGATGTCTCCCTTTGGAGTGCGGGCGATGGTCTCTTCGTTTACCGTAAAGCCGAATTTGGCAAGATAGGCCAAGGTGCGCTCGATGTCGAAACAACGGAATCCAATATGACCATTCTTGCCCAAGTACATTTTGGGGAGAATCTCAATGGTGGTGTTCATGAATACAGAAGAGTTGCCTCTCTTGGTGAACATACCGAGTGCTTCAAAACCCTTGATTGCTTTCTCAGCTTCCTGGGCATTCTCATTGTTGATACCCATATGAGCGAATTCAAGTCCCTGAAGGGCGAGTACAGCTTCACTGCAGATTTGGGAAATGGCATCCCAAGATTCGCTTTCGATGAGATCGGCTTTTACCATCCATGATCCACCGACTGCCAACACATTGCTTTGTTTTGCATAGGAAGCAAGGTTTGCAAGGCTGATGCCACCGGTGGGCATGAACATAAGCTGAGGAAACGGCCCTGCAAGGTTTTTAAGCATGTCTACACCGCCTGAAACTTCAGCAGGGAAGAACTTGAGTGTGGTCAGACCGCGTGCAAGTCCCTGTTCGATGTCACTGGGGGTGCAAACGCCGGGAACGACAGGAATATTGTTTTCAAGACACCAGTCGACAACAGTAGGATTGAATCCAGGAGAGACGATGAACTTAGCACCAGCTGCCACTGCTTTCTTTGCATATTCGATATTGATGACCGTTCCTGCTCCCACGAGCATTTCAGGATACGCTTTGGAAATTCTTTTGATGGCTTCTTCAGCAGCTGCAGTGCGGAAGGTGACTTCTGCACAAGGTAGGCCGCCCTTGATCAAGGCACCGGCAAGACCTTCGGCTTTTGAAGCATCGTCGATCTTGACGACGGGTACAAGCCCAATGTTGTGGATCTGTGAGAATAATTCTTCATGCATGGTTATCTCTCCTTATCTGGATCATTTTCTTATTGAAATTCAATTATGAAACGTTGTTTCAAAATAATATTGACAGACACCAGCATACCCTCTATGATTTCAAATATCAAGATGGTAATGAATGTTCCCGATATATTTTTAGGAGGCTTGTATGGGTAAGAAGTTTGTCACGTTTGGAGAAATCATGCTGAGACTAAAGTCTCCTGGGCATGAAAGATTCTTCCAGTCCCCCTCTTTAGAGGCAACTTTTGGTGGTGGAGAAGCAAACGTAGCAGTTTCTTTGTCCTTGTTCGGCAAGGAAGCTCAATTTGTAACTGCTCTTCCTACCAATGCAATTGGTGAAGCTGCAGTTCGTGAAGTAAGAAAATATGGTGTTGATGTATCGAAGATCAATAGGACTAAAAATGGTCGTGTAGGGATTTATTTCCTCGAGACAGGTGCCAATCAACGCCCAAGCAGTGTTGTCTATGATCGCAGCGAGAGTTCGATTGCACTAGCCAAACCTGCTGATTTTGATTTTCCTTCCATTGTACAGGATGCTCAGTGGCTTCATGTCACCGGTATCACTCCTGCAATCAGCCAAGGTGCTGCTGACTGTTGTCTGGAAGCAATGAAGGCTGCAAAGGCTGCAGGTGCCACCGTATCCATCGATCTTAATTATCGAAAGAAACTCTGGAACTATGGGAAGACTGCTGTGGAAGTGATGCGCGAATTGACAAAATTTGCTGATGTCATCATCGCCAATGAAGAAGACATCCAGAAGTGCCTCGGCATTGACGCCGGTGTCGATGTGACTGCAGGAAGCCTTGATACCCAAGTGTATGAGAACCTTACCTCTGAAGTGAAGAAACAGTTCCCCAATGTTTCTGTCGTAGCTGTCACGTTGCGTGAAAGCAAGAGTGCCGACCACAATGGTTGGAGTGCCGCTCTAAGTGGGAAGACAGGTTTCTATCTTTCCAAGCACTATGAGATCACCGATATCATTGACCGTGTAGGTGGTGGTGACTCTTTTGCTGCGGGCATCATTTATGCCTTGAGCGAGTACAGCGATGATGAGGAGTATGCAATCAACTTTGCCGTTGCTGCTTCTGCTTTGAAACACTCCATTGACGGGGATTTCAATATCACCACCAAGAGCGAGGTTGAAGCCTTGTGCAAGGGTGATGGAAGCGGAAGAGTCCAGCGCTAGATTGTGTTGGAGTCTTTTTTCAGGCTGTTGCTTCATTAGCATGGGGCAACAGCTTTTTTTTATTCCCTTTCCTTGTGTTCTCCATTATTTCAAGGTCCTTGTCTTTTATCACTTCTGTGGGTATTTTTAGGTATCGGTGTATATATGCGAATCAATGTTCTTTCGATAACGAAAAAAATCTCGCAACTTCTGAACCGCAGACAAAAAAAACAAAGCATTGCTTTGTTGGGGTTGTTTGTCGTGATGTCCCTGTTTCAAGTCGTAGGGGTTGCTGCCATCTTTCCTTTCGTCAATCTGGTGATGGACCCTACGTTGGTAGAAACCAATACAATGCTTCATACCTTGTATGAGATGTTTTCCTTCTCTTCTTCCCAAAGTTTCGTTACGGCAATCGGCCTTGCAGTATTTGTTCTGATTGTGGTATCCAATGCTATTTCTGCACTTACTCTCTGGGCCAAGACGAAATTTGTAATGGGGCTTAACCATACTCTTTCCACAAAACTCTTATCTCACTACCTTTCAAAGTCGTACACGTTTTTCTTGAATCGAAACACCTCGGAAATGAGTAAAAACCTGATTGCAGAAGTCTTTCAACTGACGAACAACCTGTTGATTCCCCTGTTTGACCTAGTGGCAAACTCCTTCATGGTCCTCTTGCTGGTGGCCTTGTTGCTTTCTACGGAGTTTGTTCCAACGCTACTGGCCATGTTGGTTATTGGAGGAAGCTATGCCTTGATCACCTATCGTGTAAAAAAGAAGGTGAAAAACGCAGGTGTCGTTCGGTTGAATGCCAATAAAGAGCGGTATAAAGTCACCAATGAAGCACTCAGCGGCATTAAGGCAACCAAACTCTTTGGACGAGAACAGTATTTCATTGACAAGTTCAGCAACAGCTCACAACGGTTCACTTCCATGGAAACCTATGTGCGTACCACCAGTGAGTTGCCTCGCTACTTTCTTGAAGCTCTTGCGTTTGGTGGAATCATCCTACTTGTGGTGATCCTGAATCTCGTACAAGAGAACACCAGCGAGATCATTCCCTTGGTGAGTCTGTTTGCATTTGCTGGGTATCGACTGCTTCCCTCTTTGCAGAAAATCTTCAATTCCCTAACCAGCATCTATTTCAATCAAGCGATTTTAGATGCATTGCACGCAGATCTTACCGATGCAAGTGATATGGAAAATCTCCAAAAAGAAGTCAAGAAGTTGTCTTTTTCCCAAAAAATCGTTTTGGATCATGTCACCTTTTTCTATCCAAAATCCGGTATTCCTACGATCAGGGACATCAGTCTTACGATACCCAAGCAGAGTTCAATAGGTTTCGTCGGTACAACAGGTTCAGGAAAAACAACACTGGTTGATATCCTCATGGGGTTGTTGATACCCCAAGAGGGCACCATGTATATCGATGGGGTTGTTTTGGACTCACAAAACTGTCGCTCCTGGCAACGCAACATCGCCTACGTTCCCCAGGATATCTTTCTCTCTGATGATACCATTGGTAAAAACATAGCCTTTGGTATTCCTGATGACTGTATTGACCATGCTCAGGTTCGTCATGCCTCCCAACTGGCAAGCTTGGATGTGTTTATCGAACAGGATCTTGTACATGGCTATGACACCATGATTGGGGAGCGAGGTGTCCGTCTCAGTGGAGGGCAACGTCAGCGAATAGGATTGGCACGAGCTCTGTATCGCAATCCAGATGTATTGGTGTTGGATGAGGCGACAAGCAGTCTCGATGGAGAAACCGAAACATCAGTTCTCTCTTCCATCAAGCAGGCCTCCGGTGATAGGACACTCATCACGATTGCCCACCGACTTTCCACGGTAAGGGATTGTGATGTCATCTATATGGTTGATGATGGCCGTATCGTTGATTTCGGGACCTATGATTCCTTGCTTTCTACAAATCGGCATTTTATGAAGATGGCAAAACTTCTTTGATAGAAAGTGAGTCTTTATCGTATCTTTATCTAAGGTACCCTCTATTTCCATCCAGGGTCTGTACTATCTGATCATACAGTAGAGGACGAGCATGCATAAGCATTCCACTCTACGTACATTTCTTCCGGCAACGTGCCGGTAGATCAAGGAGAACGATAGTATGCGTACCATGAAGATGTTGATAGTAACTGTAGCACTTAGTGTATTCACCCTCATATCCCTTTCAGCCCAACCACTTGAAGAACAACAAAACGTGGTGGAAACCCAGGTTGTTGTACAAGAGACTCTAGAGGATTCAGCTGAAGGAATCCTGTACATGAGGGAAGAAGAAAAACTTGCACGGGATGTATATCTTACCCTGTATGACTATTGGGGGTTCAGGACGTTCATCCAGATTGCACAGAGTGAACAAAAACATATGGACAGCGTTGGAGCGTTGATCGTTGGACAGGGATTGGAAGATCCCATTGCAGATGCTCAGGTTGGAGAGTTCAAGAACCCAACGTTGGCCGCACTCTATACCACCTTGGTGCAACAAGGCTTGCAGTCACCTGCAGATGCGTATAGGGTGGGAGCAATCATCGAAGATCTTGATATCTATGATTTGGAGAACTTCCTATCCCTTACCGATGATGCTGCTGAAAAGGCTGTATATTCCAACCTTTTGCGAGGATCAGAAAACCATATGCGGTCTTTTTTGAAACAATTGATTCGGTATGGACAGAGTTACGAAGCACAATACATCACATCTGAGCGATTGGCATTGATTGTCCAACGCTAGTGTATGACCAGCCCCCAGCAATGGGGGCGTTTCTTACGTTTCTGCGCTCTTTTTTTCAAGAACTGCAGCTTGACTCTGATATGAGAACAACTCCTCGGTGGCTAGGGAAATCTTGGTTACTGAAAAGGAACTTCCCAAGGGGAAGATATAATATGTATCGGTGAGCGTGGAAAGGTCGATGCAGTCACCTTTGCCGAAATACTCATACTCTATATGACAGGAATACATGGAAAGAACCGGCTTTTTGAGAGAGAAATCCTCATTTCCAAATGTGCCATCCAACGAAAATCCTTCCATTGAGTGGATGAGTGTGGCTTTTCCAAGGCGAATGAATTTCTTTGCATTGGGTAAAGCATCCACAACAACGGGTAATTTGGTATTATAGATTCCTTTTTCAATTTCTTTTCTGACCTGAAGGCGTTCAAATTCATACCAATCAGGGATGTGGGGAAATTCCGTGGTCAATTCTGTTTCATCAGATGCTTTGGTTATGGCTTTCAGTGTTCCCAATTCCGTCATTTCCCACTGTTTCTTGCAATGCTTACAACCTATGGTGGATCCTTGTGATTCCATTTCATATTCAGTGAGACAGTGTGGGCATTGATACAACACCTTATGGAGGCCTTCTGCTCGTTTGGGATAGTCGATGATGATATTGTTGTCTTTCTGCCAGCGGTACTCATCATAGGTGAAGGCTTGGTTGATTTTCTGGTTGATTTCCTGTACCGAAGCTTGGACTAATTGTTGTGGTGTATAAAGCAACGTCATGTCAGCTTCAATTCTGTTATTCCGTTTCGTGAGGTTCCAGCAGGGGCTGCTCAAGTAGTTGCCGTGCATGTTCAACATTACGATTGGAACTCCCAAAAGTTTTGCCATTTTTCCCAATGAATCAGGGAGTACGGCATTGGTCCCGATCAATGAGTATCGTGCTTCAGGATAGAGTGCGAGTATGGTCTTTTGGACGGTGAGCACATGGCGAATCTGTCTGATGAGCTGGATGTCGTTGGTGAATTTCCGTTTGCAGATTCCCCCAGCATTTCTCAATAGCCACTCTCTGTTCAAAAAACCATCGATGGCTACCACATAACTGGCTCGATGAGGAAACAAGGACGCTGTAGTTACCTTGAAATCGATGAAGGCCATATGGGTGCAAAGCAACAGGTATGGTGGTTTGATTCCTTCCATTCCAATCTTGTTGATTTTCAAATGATGCTTCCAGACTTCAGGAAAGCTCAAGACCCATGTAAGCGGTTTCAGATATATTCTTTGCTTGACCGGTTTTTTGGCCATATCAAAGCGGATTTCCTGATGAAGTTTTTCAATACCAGTCATACATGCTGTTCCTTATGGGCGATAATGCAGAAAGACTTTACACAATGGTAAAGGTTGTCGAACTCCCTTGCAAGATGTGATCTCTCTTAATTTTCTGGTACAGCCTTTGATACGAGTCTATTTATTCTGTATGATTGGATTGTACGGAGGGCTCAATGGCCAATAATACCACACTCTATGAAGTAGTGAAGGAGTATCAGAACTCCAATTGTGATGCAGTATTTTCTGAGAACGATCTTTTTTGCATTGAAATGCATGATGGCACTCCTTGTTATGTTTCTGTTGTCGAGAATGCTTTGGCAGGATACTTAGGAGAAAAGGGCATTACAGGATATCTGCGTCTTTGCTTCCAGGATCCCGAGGCTCCTTTTTTACAGAAGGCGGAACTTGAAAATTCTCAGGAATGTTTCATCGTCACCCTCAACAACAGTGAAGAGGATCTGGAAAAAGAAGATATGCAGGCCATGAATGAGAGTGGGGTTTCATTTGATCTCGAAAAGTATCCCTTGTTCAGGATCAAGAGGCAGTATCATTTTCCTTGGTTCCTTACCAAAGAGGATGAAGAGGATTTACTGCTGATGTTCCAAGGCATTCTGTTTGCAAAAAACTATTTTGCTCAATTTGGGAAAATTTCACGTACCAATTCCCTCAATCCCTGGTTGGAATCACTTGGACTTGAAGATGGTTCTTCCAAGGAGTACTTTCCGTATCTCAAAAAAGAAGCAGACGGATTTAGTGTTTCTGCAAGAGAACTCAGCGATGATGACTATGGAGTGGTTTTTCCTCAGGCACATATGAATAATGAAGAGAAGCGTATCCAGTACAAGACAATGAAGGCAAAACCTGGGAAAGTGCTCTATTATGCCACGTTCCTCTATCCTGAGCCTTTCAAGCCGTCAAAAGGTTCCGTCCCCGTGTTTCCTGTGGTATCCATGATATTTGACCCCCAAAAACACGAGTTGTTGGACCTGTTCATGGTTGATGACTATGAAGAGGACCACATCAAGTGTATCTCAAGACTTCTCGAGGTCATTGAACAGGTGGGAAAGCCGCAAGCCCTTCACTGTTTTGGTGAGCGTTCCTTTCCTTTACTCTCCAAATTAGGTGAACAGATTGGAATCAAGGTGATGCAGGGTAAGCGTGATGCTGAGTTGGAGGCGTTGATGCAGGAGTTCGTCTTCCAGGGAAGTGAAGAAGATCAACATGTACATGGTCCTGATTGTTCTTGTGATCATCACGGCAGCTCACATGACTGATTGAAATCAAGGGCTCTTTTCGTTGGAGAAGAGCCCTTGTTTGCAGATTGCGCTATTTATCACCAAATTCAGGGACGATGCAGATGAACACAAAGGCATCTTCACCTGCATTCGATACCTGATGGAGGATGTCTGAAGGAACATAGCAAACAGAACCTGGGGTGAGAGGATAGTCCTTTCCATCCATGAAGAGGTTTCCCTTGCCTTCAACAACATAGATGATGTGTTGCCAAGGATGGGCATGCCTAGGGGCACAGCCTTCTTTGCCCAAGGTGAACATTCTCATGACATGATCTTTCCAGCCTTGTTCTGGTCCTACGAGGACCTGTTTGAGGACTTCGTTGGAACCTGGACTGGAAATTCGCTTTTTCTCGATTTCATCGCGGTGTGACACAAACATATGCTGCTCCTTTATCTGCCTTGCAGTTTTTCCATGACCCAATCGGTCTGCATGCCGGTTTCTCCTGTACTTGGACAGGTTCCTTTTCCCAAGAGCTCATCCACCACTGTTTGGATCAGCATCTGAGCTACATGATCAGGTGCTTTTGGGACTTCAAGTTTTTGGATTCCTGCTCTTGTTTTCAATACGATGGGCTCTTCAACATTGAGAACTGAATAGGAGAGTTGGGCTTCGCTCCCACAAATGGTGGTCTGATCTTCATCCTTGAATGTGTTGAAGCACCAGATTCCGCTTCCCAAAATGTTAGTTTCTGTCATCCAATTTCCGCATACAATATCTTCAGCTTCATACATCTTGCTTTGGTTGGCAGCACTCCCTTGTGCTTGGGTTATGGGCCCCAAATACCAATTGACAAGATCGAGGGCATGGGAACCGACATCCATGAAGCGGCCACCTCCAGAGAGAGAAGGTTTGACCCTCCAGCTTCCTCCATTTTTACGGTCTTCTTCTTGGATGGACTGGTACATCTCAACAGACACATAGCGGATATCCCCCAAGATTCCACTATCGATGATGTTCTTTATCTGAATGTATTTGGGAAGGGCCCTTCTATAGTAGGCACTGAAGAGGGGAACGTTCTTTTTTTTGCAGAACGCAACCATTTCTCGACTTTGCGCATAGGAAATCCCCAGCGGTTTTTCACAGTATACAGGTTTTCCCGCTTCTGCTGCCTTTAGGACATATTCCATATGAGAATCTGGGTGGGTGGCAATATAGATGGCATCGACTTGTGGGTCGTCTATCAGTTTCTGGGCATCATCATACCATGTTGGGACGTGATGACGCGTTGCATAGTCTTTGGCCAATTCGCCATTTCTGCGCATGACGGCAACCAATTCAGAGCCCTGTGCTTTTTGGAAACCGGGACCACTTTTCACTTCTGTGACATTGCCACAACCGATGATGCCCCATCTGATGGTATGCATGCTGTTTCCTCCTGTTTTCTTATACTATAATATAGTACTGGATGATTAGAAAGAATCCCCCAAATGGTTGGATTTGGGGGATGGTAACAGATGATTTTGGTTTCTAGTGCCATCCAAGCAACAAGGATAGGTTGTTGCATTCATTCAGGATGGCGTTGGTGATGAGTTCTTTTTCCTCAGGGTTGAACCTGAACAAAGGCCAAGAGACGCTCATGGCGGCAATTGCTCTTCCTGTATAGTCTCGAATGGGGGCTCCAATGCACAATGTACCCATTTCATGTTCTTCGTTGTCCGAAGCCCACCCTTGGTTGCGAATGTCTTCAAGTTCAGCTCTCAGAGTCGTTTCATCCCTTATGGTGTTGGGTGTAAATGGTTTGAGGTGCACCTTTTTCAGATATTCATTCAGTTCACTCTCACTCATATCACTGAGCAACACTTTTCCAATGGCAGTACAATACAGTGGAATCGATTTTCCTACCCTGGAGTACATCCGGATGGTAAAGGACGATTCCTTTTTCAAGACATACACTGCTTGGGTTTCTTCCAACACACCCATATGAACGGTTTCACCCAGTTGGGTGCAGAGCTTTTGGGCTACTGGATGGGCCACATTGATAAGATCGATGTGTTCCAAACCATGGGAACCTATGGAGAACATTTTCAAGGTCAGACTATAGAGGTCAAAAGGGTCCCGATATACGTAACCCAACCCAACGAGCGTCGAAAGAAACCTGAGGAGGGTGGCCTTCGGTAACTTAGTCTCTTTAGCCAAGTTCTCAAGGTTGATGTTCTGGTTACGAGAGAGGGTTTCCAGAATGGAGATGGTACGAACCACTCCACTGGTCTGCAGTACTTCAGATTCCTTCTTAGCCATTTGTTTATCCCTCAAAATATGCCTTGGCATTCTCAAAGGAGATGTTCTTCACCACATTTCCCAACATCTCCATATCGTTGGGAATTTCGCCATCTTCGGCCCAGGTGCCAAGAATATTACAGAGGATCCTTCTGAAATACTCATGTCTGGGATATGAAAGGAAGGAACGACTGTCGGTGAGCATGCCGATGAAGCGTGGGAGCAGTCCGATGTTTCCAAGGGTTTTCATCTGCTGTTCCATGCCGTCCTTATGATCTGCAAACCACCAGGCAGAACCAAGCTGGATCTTTCCAGGAATACCACCTTGGTAGCAACCCATGAGGGTTCCGAGGGTGTAGTAGTCCTTTGGATTGAGTGTATAGAGAATGGTCTTGGGAACCTCTCCCGTAGTTGAAAGTGCATTGAGGAATGCAGAAAGACTTTCTGCAAGTTCCTTGTCATGGGAAGCATCAAAACCGGTGTCAGGACCAAGTTGTTGGAACATCATGCCGTTGTTGTCTCGAATGGCTGCAAAGTGCAACTGCATGGCGATGTCGCGTTTTGCATATGCACGTGCAAGATGGGAGAGTACATAGGTCTTGTAGGCTTCGATTTCAATGGAACTCAGTGCATTTCCATCCATCTTTTTTACAAAGATTGAGTTGACTTCTGCTTCACTTTTAAAAATTGCAGGAGCAGTGATCAAAGCATGGTCAGAGGCTTTGCACCCCATCGAGACAAAGTAGTCGAGTCTGTTGATCAGAGCGGAAACGACATCAGTTGCAGAATGTATGGACATGGAAGCAGCTTTTGCAAGCAGTGCGATATAGTCTGCGAAGGTGTCCTTTTCAATGTTCAGAGCCTTGTCCGGGCGGTAGGAAGGAATGACTTTTGCAGGGAATTCTTTCTGAGATGCAATTTCCTTGTGATAGGCAAGGTCATCTGCCGGATCATCAGTGGTGCCAACGGCGTAGACGTTGAATTGCTTCATGATTCCACGAACTGAAAGATTTTCATCTTCCTTGAATTTTCTGTTGGCTTCATCATAGATGGCCTTGGCATTTTTCCTGTTCAGGACTTCCGTGATGCCAAAGTAGCGCTGCAATTCCAGATGGGTCCAATGGTAGAGTGGATTACCAAGACAGTTCTCCATGGTATCCGCCCAAGCCATGAACTTGTCAAAGGGATCTGCATTCTTGGAAGTGATCAGGTCTTCACTGATTCCGTTGGAGCGCATGGCTCTCCATTTATAATGGTCTCCACCAAGCCATGCGTCGGTGATGGTGGTGAAACGCTTGTTCTGAGCTATCTCAGAGGGAATAAGGTGACAGTGATAGTCGAAAATCGGTTGATCTTTTGCATACTCGTGAAAGAGTGTCTGTGCGGTTTTGGTTTGCAGTAGGAACTGCTCATCCATAAATTTTTTCATGATGTTTCTCCTTTGAAAGGGCTTAGAGGATGACCCCATCCTTGAACAACGAAATCTCTGCATATCCGTTCAGCTCATTTTTTGTTTTGCACTCACCTGAAGCGACGTCCTTGACCAGAGAGAGGAAATCGGAGAGTACCTGTTCATTGTCTTCATACAGCAATCTTCCGGCATCAAAGTCAATCCAATTGGTTTTTTTTGTAGCCAAAGCAGAATTTGAAGCAATTTTTACTGTGGGAACCGGTGCTCCAAGAGGGGTCCCTCTTCCTGTCGTGAAAAGAATGATATGAGCACCACATGCGGTAAGAGCTGTGGTGGATACAATGTCATTTCCCGGACCGGAAAGAAGGTTCAGACCTTTTTCCGTTACTTGATCCCCATAGTTGAGGATGGCTTGGACAGGAGCCTGTCCACCTTTTTGGATGCATCCAAGACTCTTGTCTTCAAGGGTGCTGATACCGCCTGCCTTGTTTCCTGGGGAGGGGTTTTCATAGACCACTTGGTTGTGTTTGATGAAGTAGTCCTTGAAGTTGTTGATCAGGTCCACTGTCTCTTCGTAGACTTTTTTTGAAACTGCACGATTCATCAACAGTTGTTCCGCACCAAACATCTCGGGAACCTCAGTGAGGATGGCAGTTCCTCCCATTGCAGTGAGTTCATCACAAAAGCGCCCCACCAAGGGGTTTGCCGTGATACCGCTGAACCCATCGGAACCACCGCACTTGAAGCCGACAATCAGTTCACTCATGGGAACTTCTTCTCGCTTGTCTGTAATGATGGTTTCCATGAGGTCTTTGAGCAGTTGCTTGCCGACTGCAATCTCATCCTCAACTTCTTGAGTGGTAAGATACTTCACTCGGTTAGGGTCTGTCTCTCCAACAAGGGCCTTAAAGGATTCAGGAGTGTTGTTTTCGCAACCAAGGGAGAGGATCAGGACACCACCGGCATTAGGATGGTGAACCAAATCGGAAAGAATGGTTCTGGTTGCTTCATGATCGTCTCCAAGTTGGGAACACCCATAGGGATGGGACCAGACATGGATGCCGTCATAGGGATAGGATGCAAACTCTGTTTTTGCCCAATCGATCAGCGTTTCGGCAATCTTGTTGACACAACCGACAGTGGGAACGATCCACAGTTCATTGCGGATACCTATCTTGCCATTTGATCGCTTGAAAGCCTGAATGGTTGGGACTTTGCCTTCCCAACTCTTTCGCTTCAGCTCAGCCTTGGCCATATAGGAAGCACTTACCTGTTCATCATAGTGATATTCTGCAGATTCACTGAGCAAAGTGCGAATATTGGTGGCATGTACATGCCCCCCTTCAGGAATATCTTCTTTTGCCGCGCCGATAGGATAGCCGTATTTGATGATCGGATCTCCTGCTTTGATGCTTTGCAAGGCAAATTTATGCCCTGCAGGAATATCGGAGGTGCAGGTTATCTTCTTGTTGCCCACCTCAACGATCTCTCCTTGAGAAAGATTGTTGATGGCGACTGCAACCGTATCGGCAGATGTGATTTTCAATACATTGAACATTTGCATACAAGCTCCTTACAGGGCTTTGAGGGCATCTTTCATTCCAAGCTGCCAGATGCTCTGGAGATAGGAAGAAACTGCTGCTTCAAGACCGTCGATTGCGCTCAAATTTTGACCCCACCAAGCTTTTTCACTCAGTACAGCTTTGGCAATGGTTGCAGCCTTGGTCTGTACATCGCCTCCAGCTTTGTAGAGTTGGGCGAATTTGGCAAGAACTTCTGGACTATCCTGGATAAGATAGGTCTCTCCATTTCTATTTCCCTTGAGGGCATCACCTTCATATTCAGTACCCTCATAGAAACTGATCAATGCAGCAAGGGAGAAAGTGAGGCGCTTGGGAAGCTTTTTATTGGCCTCGATGTACCCGAGCAAGGAAGGAAGGTCACGGGTCTTGAACTTACTTACCGAGTTCAGGGAGATGGAGAGCAGCATGTGGGGGTTGAAGGGGTTCTCGAACCGTTCAAGAACATCAGCTGCATACTTTTCAAGCATATCCTTGGAACCGTTCATGGATGGGATGATTTCTTCAAAGATACCTTCATACATGAAAGGATAGACCAGATTCTTGTCTGCGATACACTCTTGGACAGTATTCAAGCCGGCTTGATAGGCTGCAAGAACCGAAAGGGTATGGGCACCATTGAGAATGCGTACCTTGCGGGTTCGATAAAAGCTCATATCGTCAGTCCATACCACATTGAGACCGGCTTTTTCAAAGGGAAGCTCGTCTTCATGGAATTCCTTGTGGCATTCGATGACCCAGAGGTGAAAGATTTCCGCTGAGTCGAGCAGGTTGTCCTGATAACCGAGCTTTTCGCAGAGTTGAGCTGCTTCTGTGCGGGGGTAACCAGGTACGATTCTGTCCACCAAGCTGTTGCAGAAGTCACAGGCAGTATCGAGCCAGACTTGGAATGCTTCTTCAAGGTTCCATTCGACTGCATACTGCTTGACGATTTTCTTCAGGTTGTCTCCATTCTTTTCAATCAGCTCGCAAGGTATGACGATGATGCCCTTGTCCTGGGCACCTTTGAATGCCTGATAGCGTTTATACAGAAAAGCACAGACTTTCCCAGGGTAGGAAATCTGAGGTTTGTCTTCAAGCGTGTCTCCACTGTGATAAGCGATTCCTGCTTCTGTGGTATTGGAAACGATGAAACGAAGATCAGGACTGGATGCTAACGCGATGTATTGCTGATAATCATCCTCGTGGTACGGGTTGAGACAACGACTTACGCTGTTGATGGTCCGATACTCTTCAACGGTCTTTCCGTTCTGAACTCCACGAAGAACGGTGGTGTAGAGTCCTTTCTGGTCGTTGATCATATCTCCCAAACCACGTTCAAGGGGTTGGACCATGACTACATTACCATTGAAGTCGGTCTTTTCATTGAGGATATCGATCTTCCAATCTACAAAAGCCCTGAGGAAGTTTCCTTCTCCGTATTGGAGAATTCTTTCAGGCCTTGTTACTGTTGCCTTTACTGTTGTTATCGATTGCATGTGTCGCTCCTTTGTCTAGATGATGATTGTCAAGATATGAGTTTTTTCCTTCCAAAGAGGAAGTATGCCATAAATGCACAAGTTGTCTGTTGGAATACAATTCCAAAAATTACGGGTAACGCAGTTTCTGCGGGAAAGAATTCAATGGCAAGCACCAAGGCTGCACTGATGTTACGCATTGAGGAAGCGAACGTCACGCTTTTGTTGTCCTCAGTGGAGAGCTTTGCAAGCTTTCCCAGCCCATAGGAGATGGGATAACCACTAGCAGTAAGGACTGCACAGAGCAAAGCAACTGGGAGGTAAGCCCAAGAGGCGTTTGATAACAACTTGTCGGAAATTTGGGAAGTGTTGATGATGATGACCGCAAACAGGGCAAGTTTGGAGAAAGGCCTGAGATTGGGTGTGATGTGGTTGTTTACTTTGCCTTTGGTCAGGTTGTTTAGCAAAACGCCTAAAAGGGAAGGTATGACAACCATTTTCAAGAGGGAGAGCATCATGGATGTAGTGTCTATTTCAATGGAAGTCTTTGCAAGCAGACTCACTGTATAAGGGGTCGCCAAGGGAGCGATAAGGGTGGAAATCAAGATGAGCGTGAGTGAAAGGGCTTCATTGCCTTTGTAGATGGCGCTCCAGATATACCCTGATACTGCTGTTGGGATGGAAAGCAACAAGACATATCCTGTGACGATTGATGGGCTTGCACCAAAAAAGAGCGAAGCCAAGATCCAAGCGAGCACAGGGAGCAATACGTTTGCTCCTAGGAAAAATACAAAGATGCTTTTTGGTTTTTTGACCACCTTGAAAAAGGCGGAGGAATTGATGCCCAAACTGCCACAGAACGTGACGAATGCAAACAATACTGTTACCGAGCTTTTCATCCAAGAGAAATGCGATCCCAGGATAAGTCCGAGAATTACCCCCAAGGGAGTAAGTATCGGCATAATACGCTCAAGTATGAAGTTGAACCGTTTGAGTCCTGTCTCGAGGGTTTGAAAATGAAACATCGTTCCAATCATATCGTTCCGGGTGTTGGAATGTCAAGCTGACGAAACTGTGTTATAGTAGTTTATCCAAGGCAAGGAGTGGGAATGTGACAGCTGAAGGTATCAGAAAGATTGGATTGGTTTTGGCCTCCATACACACAGGAGCTTCCAATGCTCTCTGGTCAGATGTTGCTCATCTTGTCCAAAAAGATGATCAGGCACTTTTTGTATTTCCTGGTGGACGGTTGGAGTGTCAGGAAAACTATGAGTATTTAAGAAACTCTCTGTATCCATTGGTCAATCATGACAATCTTGAAGGTGTCATCATTTGGGGCTCTTCTTTGGGAGGGTCTGTAAGCGTTGAGGAAGTGAAGCAGTACTATGATACCTTTGGCAATTTGCCCTGTGTAACCATAGGACTTAAGCGGGAAGGATTTCCTGATATCACTTTTGATGCTTATTCTGGTGTGAAAAGTGTGATTCTCCACTGTATCCATACGCATAAAGCAGAGCGCATAGCCTTCATTCGAGGTCCTGAGAATCATCAGTCGGCACAGGATCGTTATCGCGCCTATGTCGAGACTCTACAAGAGAGTTCTTTGGGGTTCGATCCCCTGTTGGTTTCCGATCCCTTTCCCTGGCCGGAAGGAGCTTCAGCTCTTAATCAGTTGATTGGAGAAAGGAAACTGATTCCCGGCAGAGATTTCGACACCCTTGCATGTTCAAGCGATATGATGATGTTTGATGCAGGCAAGCGTCTGGAAGCTCTTGGGTATCAGATTCCTGATGATGTGCGGATTGTCGGGTTCAATGACAGTAGTGAGAGTCATCTTCTCAAAGTCCCCTGTACAACGGCTAAAATGCCTGTGCAGCAGTTGGCTTTGATGTCATGGAGTATGATTTTGTTGTTGTTGGACAAGCAGACCTCTTCTTGTCCCGATATTTTGCTCCCTTCAGAAGCGGTGATTCGGCGTTCTTGTGGTTGTAATGACTCTTTGGGTGGGTATGAGCATGCAAAAGCATTGTTTATCAATGAGCAAGTGTATTTGAAATGGTTGACTGATACTTTTTTGCTTGAAAATGATATGTTGGAACAGAATATCAAACCTCTGTCTCAGCAATTTTCCAAGATGCAGGATCTTTCGGATGATGATTCAATTCCTTCTCTTCTCAGGGTAATAGAGGATCTGAGTTATGGTTTTCTTGATAAAGGTGGTGATTCTAGCCAATTAAGCGAAGCGCTTCATTGGTATTCTCAGTTCTTTGGAACTGAGGTCTTCAATCTGAAGATAGCCAATAGGATTCGAGATATATTTTTACGCCAGCAGGACTTGGTGTCAAATGAACATGCATATGCTCTTTCTGTGCAGAATAAAAAGCTGAATGCTTTGAAGTGCGACCTTTTGGGTGTTCGCAATCTTTCATCCCTACCGCAAATTCTTCAGAATCATCTTCCTTCACTCGGGTTGTCGAGCTGTTTCATGGTCATGCATGAGGATGAGGCGGAGAGCCGATTTGTAGGTGGGTATGATGAGCAGCAGGTATATCAACAGATTGTTTCATTTGAGAAACATTTGGTGCTGCCTCCTTCAGTCGATCAAACACTGGAAAGCGGCGTATATGTGGTTGAACCCTTGTTCATGGAAAACCAACCTCTTGGGTATCTAGTTCTTAAGACTTCTGTTTTTGACGGTAGTCTCATGGAAGAGCTTCGTACTGCCTTGAGCAGCTCCATCAAGGGGACGTTTTTATTGGATGCAGCCAATAGGGCAAGAGAACTTGCCGAGCGTGCTCAGCGTTCACGTACTGAGTTCTTTGCAAATGTAAGCGATGGTTTACGATATCCTTTGGAGTCTATCCTTCATTTGGTGAAAGCGATGCAAAGAGAAGGAAATGAAGAGGTTCTCTCTTCCATTGACAAGGAGATTTTCAAGGCGACACATTTGTTGGATCTCACACTTTCTCAGATTGGAGCTTTGGAGTTGGAGCGTGAGGTTTTCGACTGTATGTCGGTCGTACATGAATTGCTGAAAGAAAAAGACTTCAGATATGAAGGTCCTCAAGAGTTGCCTGCCTTATATGCAGATCGAGTACGGGTAAAGCAGGTATTTACCATCCTTTGTGATCATATGAGTAAGGAGGGCAGCCAAGCGGTATTGGTTGTCTCGATACTTTTTGAAGGGCTCAAGCTCTCATTCCAATCCTCTTATTCCGGATGGAAGACCACCATGAATCGACAAGATCCAGGTATTTCCTTGGCTGAAAGGATAGTTTTGATGCATGGAGGAAGGTTCATTCTGGAAGAGAATAGGGCTTCTTTGTATTTTCCCTGGCCAAGTCTTACCGGAGAGGTGCTGTCGTATACACAAAAGCCCTTCAAGTATATTGCAGATGATTTGGAAACAGAAATCCCCCACTCTTTTGTCTCTATGGAAGGGGTGTCCTTAGTGAAGGCCTCGTCGTTGAGCCAGAATGATGAACTTGGTTCTTCTTTGGGAGGAATTCTTTGGGATGCAAGAAGAAAGCGTCCTGAACTGCAGATTGTATTGCACCAGTTGTTCCGTAATACTATAGCCAACCGTATTCCCTTTATCTGTCTGGGGTGCCCGAATGGATTTGTTTCCTTATCTGATGCACTCTCTTCCCTTGGGTTGGGAACTCGCAATGGTGTAGTGTTTTATGTAGGGGAAATTCCAGGTATTCTCGCTTCTCAGTTAGCTCCTGATGAATGTTTTGAACTGCCTTCATTGCAAGCATACAAAGAGTATGCCAGGCAGAAAAAACCTATGATGCTTATTACCGATTCCACTGAGGCTTCTCTCTTTGAAGAAATACGCAAAGGGTCTGTAGTTCCTTCGCTTCCTATCGTCATCATCAAAGAGACGTTCACTGCTCTGGAGGCAGAGCAGCTGAGCCTGATTCCACGACTGCTTCTGGCAAACAACTGTGTATCTGACAGTAGTGAATTCCTTTCTCGGTTGATTGGGCTGCTCAGTGGTGATGAACTGCTGTCCCCTTTGACAGGAGCGTTGGTGAAGCGTGCAATAGTGTACATCGATGTACATGGAACCGGCCAGATTTCCCGTTGGCAACTTGCAGAGGCAGTCAATGTAAGTGAGGATTATCTGACCCGAATCTTTCGAAAGGAACTGGGGCTTTCCCCGTGGGACTACCTGAATCGCTATCGGATTCATCTTGCTACTGCTCTTCTTCGACAAACGGGATTGACCATCAATGAGGTTGCCAGCCAGACGGGATTCCAAGACCAAGCGTATTTTTGTCGGGTTTTCAAGAAAATCAAGGGCAGTTCTCCTGGTAAAATTAGATCAACCCATTAGATTTGTCTAGAAAATGACTGAAAAGTACAAGAGCCTCTCTGCATTTTCCTTTTGTCCTACCGTATGCTTAGGATACGAGGTTGAATGCTTTTATGCCAATTGCTATTGTAAAAAAACGAGACAGACAGGTAATACGCGAGATCAAACGACATAAATCTGTGTATTTACTTTTGATTGTACCACTGGTTTATTATGTTATTTTCAAGTATGTCCCCATTTTCAATGGGCAGATCGCATTCAAGGACTATATGGCCCTTGATGGAGTATTGGGAAGTAAATGGATAGGTCTCACTCATTTCAAGACCTTCATCAGTTCCTATTATTTTGGAGAATTGCTCCGCAATACCCTCATGTACAGTGTAGGGAAGCTGTTGTTCAGTTTACCCTTGGCAATCATACTTGCAATTACCATTTATGAGTGTAACCGCCCCCATCTGAGAAAAATCGTACAGACCCTTTCCTATCTTCCTCACTTCCTTTCTTGGGTAATCATGTATGGAATCTTGTTGGCGTTGCTGGCTCCTGGTGATGGAGTGCTCAATGACATCATCAAGTTGTTCGGAGGGAAACCCATCGATTTCTTGACCAACACCAACGCATTTCCCTGGATTGTCATTTTCAGTGATGCATGGAAGGAAATGGGGTGGAGCGCCATCATTTTCATAGCGGCATTGATGGGTATCGACCCGTCCTTGTTTGAAGCTGCTTTGGTTGAAGGTGCAAACTCTTGGCAGCGGGTTCGTTATATTACCCTTCCGTCCATTCGTCCTGTCATCCTGATTGTCGTGTTGCTTCGTCTGGGAACCATCTTGGATGCTGGTTTCAATCAGATATTCATGCTCTATTCGACACCTGTTCTTTCGGTCGCAGATATCATCGATACTTGGGTGTACCGACAAGGTTTGTTGGAGTTCCAGTTTGGTCTTGCTACAGCAGTGGGGTTGTTCAAGGGTGTCATCGGAATGTTCTTGATCCTTGGTTCAAACAAGTTGGTCAAACGTTTCGGCGGAAATTCGTTGTTCTAGGAGTCAGGTAAATGAAAAAAAGTCTTTTTAAAAATAAATCTGGCTATCGAAAGGTGGGTACTGCTTCAGTATCGATCAAGCCAACTGCTGCCGATCATTCCTTCAATGTACTTGTTGATGTCTTCCTTGCTGTGCTTTTGGTCATCATTGCCATTCCGCTTTGGAGTACCATTACCCTTTCTTTCAGACCAAACGATTACATCGGTAATAATCTGCAGGGTATGTTTCTTGCTCCATGGAATTGGTCTACCTCTGCTTATAAGGCGTTGCTTGGCAACCAAGGGTTCATTCTTTCTTTCAAAAACAGTTTTCTGATTCTCATTGGTGGTGTAGCTTCGGCATTGTTCCTCACCATTCCTCTGGCGTATGTTCTTTCCATTCCCTCTTTACCGGGAAGGAAGTACTTGAACATGCTCATCATCATTCCGTATGTGTTCAATGTAGGCATGATTCCTTCGTATCTATTGGTCACCAATCTTGGATTGATTGATAAGCTTGCCGCAGTCTTTCTTCCTGGAGCCATAAGCACCTACAACTGCTTGATCATGCGCTCATTTTTTGAAGGGATTCCCAATGAACTGAAGGAATCAGCACGTATTGATGGGGCTACGGAAATCCAGGTTCTGATGCGGGTCATCCTCCCTCTTTCCAAGGCAATCATCATGACCATCGGGTTGTTCTATGGAGTCTCCTTCTGGAACGACTTCTTCCATGCAATGCTCTA
>JAQVVB010000170.1 GCA_028699215.1 Sphaerochaeta sp.
ATACATCCTCTGTGATGAGAAAGACCTTGTAGCACTTCCAGATCAACTCACCTATGCAGATGGAGCTCAGGTAGCCTGCGGCTTTGGAACCGTATATGAAGCCATTGAAAAAGTGGGCGTTTGCGGAAACGATGCAGTGCTTGTCGTAGGACTAGGTCCAGTAGGATTGGCAGCACTGATGCTGAGCAAGGCCATGGGAGCCAACAAACTCATCGGTATCGAAGGACAACCTGCCCGTATTGAATTGGCCAAGAAACTCGGGTTGGTAGACCATGTATTCACCCCCAGTGAAGACAATGTGAAACAAGTCAAGGAAGTAACAGGTGGGCATGGAGTCGAACGGGCTTTTGACTGCAGTGCAAGCGATCCTGGACGTGCAACGGCGATCAGGGCAACCCGCAAGTGGGGAAAGATTGCTTTTGTAGGAGAAGGCGGAACCGTGCATTTCAATCCAAGTGAAGATATGTTGCATGACCAAAAGACCATCTACGGCAGTTGGGTAACCAGTATCTGGAAAATGGAAGACCTGGTGGAGAGACTGGTGAGATGGAACCTGCATCCTGAAGATCTCATTACCCATCGCTTCCCCTTGGAAAGTGCAGATGAGGCCTTCTCATTGATGGCAAGTGGAGCGTGTGGAAAGGTAGCCGTCTGTTTCGATGAAGAGCTCAACTAAAGACTTTGTCGGCTCTTGGAGTGGTATCGTAACTGGATTCTTTAGACTTATCGTCCGTTACGATACCCCCATTCTCCTTCATTACATGGATGGTGGGTTCAACAACCACCTTGCAAGGAAAATCAGAACGATCCCCTTCCATGCGTCTAATGAGAATTTGGGCGGCTTTCTCTCCTATCTGCTCCAGAGGCTGGGAAGCTGCATAATGACAGAATCTGAGCAAGGGGGCATAGTAAAGATAGTCAAAGGTGGAAAAAGCCATTTTTGAACGGACTTCTACCGGGCATTCAGAGATTAAAAAGCTGGTGGCACCGATATGGACCATATCGTTGACCATAAAAAAAGCATCAGGGCAATTCGGTAAGGAAAGCGCTTTTTTCATGAGAGCGTACCCATCTTTTTGGGACATACCCCCAAGAAAGACAAACTCAGAATCCACTTCCAGATCATAGTACCGCATGGCATCCAGATATCCATGCAATCGTTCTACAGAAGTATGCACATGGGTATCGCCCCCCAAGAAGCCAATCCGTTTCCGACCTTCCCTGATAAGAGCACAGGTGACATCATAGGCACCAAGACGGTTGTCAGTGAGTACCATGTCACATTCCATTCCCGGAATCTTACGATCGAGCAAAACCATGGGAGTGGACTCGAAGGCAGGACCAGAAAAATGGCCCCCTACATCGCTGACAGGAATGACGACCAAAGCGTCAACGTTCCTCTCCAGCAAGAGGGATAGTTTTCGCTTCTCCTCCTCTACACTGTTTTCTGAAGAACAGAACAACAAAGCATAGCCAAGAGGGCCGAGCAACCGTTCCAGCTGCTCGACAATCTCAGAGAAAAAGGTATTGGATATTTCAGGTACGATGATTCCGATGCTTTTGGTGCGTTTCATTTTAAGAGAACGGGCAACTGCATTGCGCTGGTAGTGCAACATGGCAACCGCAGACAATACCTTGCGTTCAGTTTCTGCATTCACCACCCCAAGGTTGTTGAGCACTCTGCTGACAGTGGCGATAGAGACCCCTGCAAGTTTCGCTACATCCTTGATAGTCGCTTGTTCATTCTTTTCCATGCATCCAACCTTTGTAAGAAAGCACCAACATCAATACTTTACCCCAAGTTTGGGGAATTGTCCAACTAACTGCGTCGAGCATATTTCTTCATATCAAAATATACAGCTACAATGATAATGAGGCCCTTCACCAACTGTTGATAATAACTGTCAACGCCTAAAAACGACATACCGTAGTTGATCAAACCCATGGTGAATACACCGACAATCATGCCACTGACATTACCGACACCACCACTTTGAGAGACTCCACCTACAGTTACTGCGGCAATTGCATCCAACTCCATCCCATTTGCGGTAAGGGAGTTGGCAAGCCCAAGACGGGAAGCAAGCAAGGTTCCAGCGATACCGTAGAGCAACCCTGCATAGAAATAGACCATCATGAGATCTCGTTCAACATTGATCCCGGACACTCTTGCTGCCTGAGGATTACCGCCAATGGCATAGAAATTCGTACCTTGTCGTGTGTGCTTGAGAAAAACCCAGACTATGACGACTGCGATTGCAACATAGATGATGAGATTGGGTATCGGACCTACATTGCCTTGGCTGATGTCCTTGAAATTCTGGTTCAAGGATCCAACTACAGCCGCCCGGGTATAGATGAGTTGCAATCCCTTGGCAATGGACATGGAACCTAGTGTTGCAATAAAAGGAGGCAATTTACCATACGCAACCAACCAGCCGTTGAAAAGGCCGAAAGCTCCGCCAGCTGCAATTGCAACCAAGATGGGAACAAACAAGGGAAATGTATGACCGGCATAAATTGCCGATGCGTAGTCGGGATTCTGAGCAAAGGAAGCTGCAACAGAAGCAGTCAGACAAACAACATATCCAATGGAGAGGTCGATTCCCTTGGTGATGATGATCATGCCGACCCCAAGAGCGGCGAAAGAACGTACAGACTCAGCAATCAGAAGGTTTCTGACGCTGTTCCATTTCAATGCATTGCCCTGCGTCAAGATCGACAGCAACAACAACAATCCAACAAACGTGACCCAGGTGGTATATTGACTGACTACCTTTTTGGTAGAGCCAAGCAGTTTCTTAGTTTCCATAATGACGATTTACTCCCTTTTCTCTTACATGAACTTCGTAGCAAGACGCATGATGTTTTCTTGTGAGCATTCACTCTTGTCCAGGGTTCCGGTACATCTACCAGCGCACAAGACCATGACCCGGTGGGACATTCCGATGAGTTCGGGCATTTCCGAAGAAACCATGATGATGGCCTTTCCCTGTTCCACCAACTGTCCCATGATTTGGTAAATCTCATATTTGGCACCAACATCGATTCCTCGGGTCGGCTCATCCATGATGAGGATATCAGGCAGGGTCATGAGCCATCGACTGATGATGACCTTCTGTTGATTTCCTCCCGACAGATTCTGAATCAAGGTTTCCATCGTTGGGGTTTTCGTTCTCAATGCTTCATTATATCTGCGAGATTCTTCGTTCAATCGATTGTGATTGAGCAGGTGCAGTTTTGTCAGGTATTCCCCAAGAGAAGCTATCGAAGTATTTGCCGATATGTTCATCAAGGGAAAAATACCGCTTCCTCGCCTGTCCTCGGTGATCATTCCCACACCGTTTTGGATGGCTTTTTTAGGGGTCATATTCACAATCTCTTTTCCAGAGATTGATATCTTGCCTGCAGACACCCCGCGGACACCAAAAATTGCTTCCATCAGTTCGGTTCGCTGTGCTCCGACCAACCCTCCAATCCCCAAGATCTCTCCTCGGTGCAACTCAAAGGAAACATCCTTGAAAGACCGTGGGTTCATGGCACTGAGGTGTTCAGCTTTCAAACAGACATCCCCAATGGAACTTTTGAAGGTGGGAAATCGCAAGGTGGCATCCCGTCCAACCATCAAAGAGATGAGTTTGTTGTTGTCGATATCACAGATATCATAGGTGCCGATCATTTTCCCATCACGCATGACACTCACTTCATCAGCAATGGCAAAAATCTCCTCCATTTTGTGGGAGATGTAAATGACGGCAACATTCTGGGAACGAAGCTGCCTGATTATCTTGAACAAGTGATCGACTTCGTTATCGGTAAGCGAGCTGGTGGGCTCATCCATGACTACAATTGACGAATTGTAGGAAACTGCCTTGGCTATCTCACAATTCTGTTGCATCGAGATGGAAAGGGCTCCAATTCTCTTTTCCGGCTTGATATCCATTTCCAGACGTGCCAGCAGTTCTTTGGTATCTGCATTCATTTTCTTATGGTCGATGAGAAGAGATTTCTTCAATGGCTCACGTCCTAGCCAAAGGTTCTCAGCAACAGATCGCTCAGGAACATTGGAAAGTTCCTGGTGAATCATGGAAACACCACTTTTCAATGCATCATGGGAGTCTTTGAAACGACATTGACTTCCATTGAGCTTGATGATGCCCCCATCCTCTTTGTATATGCCGAACAAACACTTCATCAACGTCGATTTGCCTGCACCATTTTCTCCCATGAGCGCATGAACAGTTCCTGGTTTTACCCGAAGTGTTACACCGTCAAGGGCACGTACCCCAGGGAATACTTTTGTTATTTCTTCCATTTCAAGGGCATATGTATTGTCCATGTGACTTCCTCTTTCCTACAGTTTTGCGTTTGCCGTACACGGCGTTCATGAAGGGTCTTCTGCCGGACGAGCCGGCAGAAGCATTGAAAGTCTTACATCAAATCCTTGTAATTAGCCTTTGTGATGGGCTTGAAAGGTACCAGATAGCACTGACCGATGACCGCTGCATCGTTTGCAGGAGCTTCGGAAATGACCTTATCTGCAGGAGTGAGTCCCCAAGCGGTGCTGCCATATGCAGTACCCTTGGTAGCCATGGTGTAGGCAAGATCGAAGGCAGTGGTTGACTGACCGACGGAATCCTGAAGAACCGTTGCATACAGCTTGTTCTGGTCCATGGAGTTGAGAGCATCTGCAGTTGCATCGATACCGATGACAGGGAAAGAAAGGATGGTGCCATCGGAAGGATCGTTGTCGACCAATCCGTTGGTGATCAAAGATTCAACAGCACCAAGTGCCATGCCGTCATTCTGAGCAACTACCAAATTGAATTTACCGCTGTGGGCAGCAAGCCAGGTGTCCATCTTTTCCTGAGCCTTGTCAGGTGACCAGTCTGCAGTATCTCTGGCGATGAAATTGACGGTATAGCCAAGGGAAGTGAGGGTATCGATCAAACCAGCTTCACGGCTGATCTGAGCTGGGTGACCAAGCTGGCCCTGGAGGTACAACAGGTTCAATACCTTACCGGGAGCCTTAGCAGGATACTTGGAGAAGTATTCGTCGATGATCTGGGCCTGGTACTGACCAGCCACCAATTCAGGAGAGGAAGCAAGGTAGAAGTCTTTTCCGACCTTCAAGGCTTCGACTGAAGGCTGAATGTTGGAGAAAGCAGCTCCACCACCGGCTGCCTTGATCTGCTTTGCCATCTGCTCGGTGACACTGGTATCCTGAGGAATGATGACAAAATGTGTATATCCTTGGGTGATGAGGGTATTGAGCTGATCAAGCTGGCGAGCAACATCTCCCTGAGCGTCCTGAAGATTCAGTTCAACCCCTTTTTCAGCAGCAAGCTTCTTGAGGTTGTCTGCATAATCCTTTACAAACTGTTCATTCAAGTTACGAATCAATGCACCGATTTTTACGGTATCACTTTTTTTGGATTCTGACGAACCCTGTGCGAAAACACCTGTGCAGACAATTGCCAGCACCAGCAAGATGGCCAACATCTTTTTCATGAAAAACTCCTTTTGTTTTGTTCCAGGACTTAGCCTCCTGGCGGGCTTTTTTCTAATTTTTTTGTTTTTCTGTTCGCTTTCGAGAAAACAGAGGCTTTTGTTTTTTTAGGTTCTTAAGTATCTTCCCATTGGAATTTCCATTTGTCAACAAAAAATGTAAACGTTTACAATTTTCTTTTTCCTATCCATCAAATCTATTGCAAATAATACTACCGATAGCGTTTATTTAAAAAATGTAAAGGTTTACAAAACACAAATAAACCCTAGACACGAGAACACGACAAATGGATGAAAACGATTACTTCCAGATAAAAAGCATAAAAAAATACAGCCGTGGGTTACCAACGGCTGCAAGAAGGCTAATCATATAAAACCTAGGGAAGAAAGGTTTTTACCTTCTGTTGTTGTCTGAGAAGGTCCCTCCCCTTTTGCAAGGAAGGCACCTCACCATCAG
>JAQVVB010000171.1 GCA_028699215.1 Sphaerochaeta sp.
AATTGTTCAAGATGGGACTGTTCCAGGGTTTTTCTCTGTTGTACCTTGAAGACTCCGTACAGGAATGCGATGATCTTGGGAGCATTCCTTCGGGACAAAAGGGTCAATCCACCATCTGATCTGATCAGGTGTTCTACAGAGTGTATGTCATCTAGCAAGGGGTTTCTCCGTCATCGTGCAAGTATTCGCCCATTATACCCAATTTTACGCGTAGTTTCCATGGGAGTTTTACAATCTTGCAAAAGAAGGGTTGCCTCACAGCGAAGAGAGACGCAAAAAAAGGTTGATTTTCACATCAACCTCTTTTCCAACAATACATTAAATGTTCTTAATCAGACTTCATCACCTAGAGCCTCGATAAGGATAAGCAGTTCGTCAAGTTTCTTGTGATCGATCAACGGGTTGAGCAGTGTGAATTTCAAGAAGGTCTTCCCCGCATAGACGGTTTGCCCGATTACGATACCTTTCTGATGGATCAGTTTGCGTCTGACAAGTTTGTTGATTTCACAACTGGCATTCAACCGGAAAACCACTGAACTGATCTCAGGCTTGATCGCCACTTCAAAAGCAGGATTCACCATAAGTTTCTCATAGAGATAGGATGCATTTTCAATACAGGTGTCGATAAGCGAAGCGTATCCGCTTTTTCCTCGTACCTGAAATGCCATCCAGACTTTCAAGGCGTCGAAACGTCTGGTCGTCTGCAAAGACTTTCCTACAAGATTAGTATATCCGTCCTCTTCATCTTCTTCCCTGTTAAGGTAATCGGCATGCAAATCAAAGGCTTCAAGGTTTGCAGCATCCTTCACAAGGAAGGCACCGCAACTGATCGGCAACAAGAACATCTTGTGGAAATCAACGGTAAGGGAGTCGCACAGGCCAAGATTGCCCAGACGATGGGCGTATGTGCTTGAAAGCTGTACGCCGCTGCCATAGGCGGCATCTGCATGCAGATACATACCCTCTTTCTTGCAAAGAGCGCTGATTTTTTCTATCGGGTCGATGCTGCCGTAATCTGTGGTTCCTATCGTTGCAACCACACACATGGGCAGAAGTCCCTTCTGTTTGTCTTGTTCAATCAACTGCTGTAAGGCATCTACATCCATGCGGCACAGGTCATCCACGCCTACTTTCACCACGGCATCATAGCCAAGGCCCAAAAGATGTGCACTCTTCTCAACAGAGAAGTGTGAAACCTCAGAGGTGTAGATGCGGAGCTTATTGTAGCAGGAGGGCAGGCCTTTCTTCTTTACATCATGACCAAGTCTATGGAGGCAGTACCAATCCCTGCTGAGGGTGATGCCACTCAAGTTTGACTGACTTCCCCCTGAGGTGAAGATACCGTCGCTAGCATCGCCAAGACCATACAATTTGCAGAGACAAGCAATGACTTCAAGTTCAATTTCCGTGGCTACCGGCGATTGGTCCCAAGAGTCCATGGATTGGTTGAATGTCGAGAGAATCAACTCGCTGCTGATGCTCTCAAGCAGGGCAGGACTATGCAGGTGTGCCATGTAGTCGGTGGAAGAGGTCCGCAGGAAATTGGGAAGCAAGGTCTCTTTCATCTTTTTCAGGACTTCATCAAACCCCAAACCCTGCTCAGGGAGCAGGTGAGGGGTATGAATGGTTCTCTTGAGATCAAAAGGATTCATTCCATCATAGGCAGTACCATCCTTGAAGGAATCGAGAATGGCTTCTGTAGTTTTTTGGATGATTCTTTTGTATTCTTCTTTACTCTGAGATTCAGAGGTCAAGAAGAAATACCCTTCCTTAGGCTTTTGCATCGCTGTCAACCTTCCGTATGGCATTTTCACAGATGTCAAGCATCAGATTGATATCTTCCCTACTTACATTCAAAGCACAAAGACAGCGCATGACCGAGCCGTATCGTCCACCTTTTTCCATGATCAGACGATTGTTGAAGCACTCTCGTTGGACCTTGGCGGCAATGATGCCACTGGTAGGCAGTGCTCCAATGCTGTCGATTTCACCTTTTGGATCAACGAATTCGATACCGATCATCAAGCCTTTGCCTCGGATGTCTCCGATGATGGAGACTTCTTTCTTGAGCTTCTGGAAGCGTTCTACAATGATGTTACCTTTTTCAGATACCTCTTGTAAGAACGCAGGATCGCTGACCCGTTCCATGACGACAGTACCTGCTCCCATGGCAAGTTGGTTTCCTCTGAAGGTTCCTGCGTGGGATCCTGGTTCCCAGATGTCGAGTTCCTTGGTGTACACGACTACGCTCATCGGCTGGCTGCCTCCAATGGCTTTTGAGCAAAGGATGACATCGGGAACGATGTCGGCATACTCGAAAGCGAAGAATTTGCCTGAGCGGCCGATACCACACTGGATTTCATCAACGATCATGGGAATGCCAAGTTCCTTGGTCACTCTCCGTACAGTCTGCAAGAACTTGACGGGGGCTGGGATCACTCCACCTTCACCCTGTATGGGTTCAATGATGACTGCCGCAGGTTTGGTGATGCCGCTTTCTGGGTCTTTGAGCGTTCTCTCAAAGATGGCACAGGCAGCATCGATTCCAGCATCGCCACCGAGTCCAAAGGGACAACGATAGGAGTAGGGGTAGGGAAAGAAGTGTACGTCGGGCATGAGGCCGTTGACGCTTTGTTTTGCATTGAGATTGCCGGTCAAGGCGAGTGCTCCATGACCCATGCCATGGTAAGCGCCGCCAAACGCAATGACAGAAGATCTGCCGGTTGCGGTTTTGCAAAGTTTGATCGCTGCATCTACTGCATCGGTACCTGAGGGGCTGCAAAACTGTATTCTGGCATTTTCCTGTAGTGCTTCTGGAAGCAAGGAAAAGAGGGTGTGGACGAATTTGTCTTTTGCGGGAGTGGTGAGGTCCAGGGTATGAAGTGGAACTTCATTGGTAAGCATGGAGATCATTACCTGGTTGACTTGGTCGTCGTTGTGGCCGAGGGCAAGAGTGCCTGCACCACAGAGGAAATCAAGATATTTGTTTCCTTCTACGTCTTCGAGCCATGAGCCTTTTGCTTTCTTTATTGCTATGGGGAATTTTCTGGGGTAACTGCGTGCGTTCGATTCTGTGTCGTTTTGGCGGTCGAGATAGTAAGTGTTGGACAATTCGTTCAAGGTTTCGTTCATTCCCTCTTTCCTTTCTAAGTCATAAATGAATTTTTGTACTAAATGTAGAAATTTAGCCCTTTTTTTATAAAGTTTTCCCATACTCCATCACAAAATAATGAAAGAACAGGATAAGCGGAGAACGTGCAAAACACGTTCGCGCGAGAAAGGATATTACCAACTTCCGGTATGTTTTACCAGTGATTGGCTGAGTAATATCCAAAAAATTGGCATAGATGGGGAAAAAGGAAAGAATTGTATGCAAACATACAAAAAATATCACCTTGGGCCAAGAAATTATTTTTACGGGCATGCTCTTCTGCTTGGGTTTTTCTTGAAGTATCTAATTGTTTGGAAAAAAAATCCAAAAATTCAGAAAACACTGGACACACTATGATAAATAGTGTATTAGATAACTAGTACACTAACTAATTCAAGGAGACGTACATGGTCAAGCAAACACATACGGATGTCACTGCACTCGAGCAGACCGATTCAGTGATCCACATGCAGGACATCGCATTCTCGTATGGGAAGAAGAAGTTGTTCTCACACTTGCATCTAGACATCAAGAGAGGGAACATTTATGGACTATTGGGTAAGAACGGGGCTGGAAAAACCACACTTTTGAAATTGTTGTCCGGTCAGCTGTTTCCCGATGAAGGAAACACCTCTGTCTTGAACTTCAATCCAGTGGAGAGAAAGCCTGAGATGTTGAGCGAGATATTTTACTTGCCCGAGGAATTTCCTCTTCCACGGATGAAAGCCCAAGAGTATCTGAGCATGCGCTCATCGTTCTATCCGCGGTTCGATCATGCGATGTTCGAACGTTTCTGCAAGGATTTTGAACTGGACATGCAAGATAATCTCAATGAAATGTCTCTCGGCCAGAAAAAGAAGTTGCTGCTCTCGTTCGGGTTGGCTTCCAACACGGCACTGCTGATTCTGGATGAACCGACCAATGGACTGGACATTCCTTCTAAAAAACAATTCAGGCAGACGGTTGCATCGGCAATGACGGAAAACAGGACCTTCATCATCTCCACCCATCAGGTCAGGGATATGGAAAACCTGATCGATCCGCTGCTTATCCTCCATAACGGAGAGGTCATCTTCAACGACACCGTCGATACGGTTACTGACCACTACTCGATGAGTCTGGTCACCACGGAACCCAAGGTAGGCGAAGCTGTCTATGTAGAGAAGGTGCTTGGAGGCTGGATGGTGCTCAAGACCAGGGATGAAGACGAACAAGCCCAACCTTTGGATTTGGAGACGCTGTTCAACGTGATCATAGAGAATCCCAATTTCATGGCAGGAGGTGTACGATGAGACTGCTATCATTAATGAACCGCGAGGTGAGGACCTCTAAACGAGAGCTGCTTACCTACGCGCTCACCATTGTGTTGATACTCGTAGTGAATGCCACCTTCCAGGCTTTCTTTTCACGATACAACCAGGGGATACTGCTTTCTTCAGCCTATGACGAACTGTTCTCGAGTTTTCTGATGTTGGGGGGATTTATTCTCACCAGTCTGATGTTCTCAAAGGATATGTTCAGCAAGGACGGCCAGCAGGAGTGGCTCATGCTTCCCGCCACTTCCTTGGAAAAGTTTTTATCAAAAGCCTTGCTGAGTGCTTTTGCCTATCCACTTGCTTTGATAGCCTTGTTCTTTGCCACTTCTTTGGTGGGAGAACCTTTGCTGCTGCTCTTTTTCAAGAATCCCATACAGCTGTTCAACCCGTTTGTCAGTGAGGTGGGGACGTTGCTTGTTTCCTACTGGGTATGGCAGTCGGTGTTCTTGCTGGGAGCAACCTATTTCCACAAGGCTCATTTCATCAAGACTGTATTGGCCATCGGTGTGATAGGGATCAGCCTCGGCCTTTTGGGCATGCTGTTTTCCAAGATTGTTTTCTCCATCAAGTTCGGTAGTTCCTACGATATGTTCAACACCTTCATCTATTTCGATTCTTCTGTTATGGAATCACCTGTGGGTGGATTCAAGGTGCTCAATGTACTGGGGAAAATCGTATATTATGTTCTTTTACCGGTTTTCTGCTGGATCACGGCATATTTCAGGGTAGAGGAGGTACAAGCCACAGATGCAATTTAACAACCGTTCACCTATATATCTCCAAATAGGAGAGTATTTCCATGACTTGATCCTCAACGCCACTTGGCCTGATGGAGAGAGAATCCCTTCGGTACGGGACATGGCGATGCAATTGGAAGTCAACCCCAATACCGTGACCAGGACCTATGCAATGTTGCAGGAAGAAGGAATTCTGGAAAACCAGCGGGGAATCGGATACTTCACTTCAAAGGATGCAAGACAATTGGTGCTCAAGATGCGTCGGGATATGTTCATAAAAACCGAACTTCCTTCCCTGTTCGCTTCCATGAAGACGTTGGCGATTGATTTTGAAGTGATAGAAACCTACTACCTGCTCTATCAGAAGGAGAAAGAAAACAATGAAAGCGAATCATAAGAAAAGCAATATGCTGCTATGTGCAGCCGGTATCTTTTTGGTGGTCTCATTATTGATCACCGTGATTTTTGGTTCTGTGGCCATCGAGGCTTCAGCTGTCTCTTCTCCTCTTCGCCCAAGGGTGACGTACTCTTCGTTTACGATGGTTCATGATTTTTAGGAAATTCTGTAGTTCCTTGATGAACGGCGCAGCATCTCTTCGTGGATGTTGCGCCTTTTTTACATCCTTACGATGCATCTACGACAGGTCTTTTTCTTTTTAAATTTACAAAAAATCAAAAAAAATCAAAATATGAAAAAAGTTGGACAAGTGGAAAAACCATGGTACTGTATCCTGTTTTGTGTAGCAAAGA
>JAQVVB010000172.1 GCA_028699215.1 Sphaerochaeta sp.
TTCTCTTTTGTCGACAAAGTTCTCTTGATCAAAAAAAAATACAAAGTAAGCTACAAAACGGTGTTGAAACATTTTTCGGCCAATAGCACTGCAGAAAACATATATCCATATTTCTCTAGCAGATACAAAGCAATCTACAAGCAGAACCTAAGAGAGAATCTTGAATCGGAATCGGTAAAACCAGAATGGTCCGCAAAAAGAGAAATTGACTATCATCCTACAGAAAAAAACATCTTTAATGACACCAAATTCATTACAACTGTATTCGAGGGATATAGAAAAGGAATTATTCCCAACGAGTCAAAATTATCGGATATCCTTCAGTGTCCTTACGAGGAAGCAACAATACTTGCCGCTGAATGGAACAGAAAAGACCCATACTCGGCATCACTTTAACAGGAGCATCATATGAACGCCAATATAACAATCAATTCAATTGGCCCGGTAATCCATGCACAATTTGAAGTCAAACCCTTGGTAGTAATCATCGGACCTCAGAGTTCAGGAAAAAGTACCATTGCAAAGCTCGTAAGTTTTTGCCAGTGGCTTGAGAAACGCTTGATTCTGGATGGTGAACTACCCTGTACCATAGAAACCGGGCTCTTCGAATTTCATCATCTCAGCAAGGAATATTTCTCCAACAAAAGCGATGTCCTTTATTCATCAGAATCAGTAAGGATTCATATTGATTCCAAAAAAAACATTACCTTTGACATCCTTAAAAGAGATGAGTACCAACTTACCAAAAACATCTATATTCCATCAGAACGAAACTTTGTTTCTGTAATTCCAAATCTCGGAAAATACAATGAGAAACAAGACAATATCATGAACTTCCTCTATGATTGGGGAACCGCCAAGAAATATTCTCCAGATCCCAAAACAATACTCAATCTTCCTGTCAGCTATTTCTGTGATAAAAACGGAAATGACATGATACAACTTTCCAATTCCGAAAAGAAACTACTTTTAGGAAATTCATCAAGCGGATTACAGTCTTTGGTTCCCCTTATCATTTTAATTGAGTACCTCAGTGATACAATCTACAAGAAAGATCGGGTACTTTCCCCGGATGAACGAGTCAGGCTTACCACTCTATCTGAAACATACGGTACGAATTCAGCTGAAGGGCTCCTTAAACAATTCACCCAATACAAATACAGTAATTTTATCATAGAAGAGCCTGAACAGAACCTGTTCCCGGATACCCAAAAAGATTTACTCTATTACCTCATCAGAATATCGAAACACAGAAACAATCTCAGACATAAGATGTTTCTCACCACCCATAGCCCCTATATTCTGTATTCCATCAATAATTGCCTCCTTGCAGGATTGGTGGAGAAGGAATCACTGGATAAGACTGACAAGGCTCTACCCTGCTATACCAGCAGAGTGAAACGTGAAGAGGTATCCATGTTCAAGATTGATAAAGGAAAACTCGAGAACATCCAGTTGGAAAAAAACGGGCTTCTGGGAGACCACTATTTCAATCAGTCCCTATCAACCACAATGGATGAATTCTATCAACTGATGGATTACCTGTATGAGGACTGAAAAGCTGAAGACAGCAGGTTTGCCAGGACATAGACTTGGTAGCATTGATAACAAGACCCTGTATTTGGCCGATACCAAGCAGAACCTCAACGGTGGCGTTATCATCGTTGAAACGCCACCTCCACTGGCCAATATCAAAATTGAGAACGAGAACGGATTTGTCATCGAATATGATCTTTTCAAGGATAATGCGCTTGTTGATCCCGATGGCACGAAACATGAACAATGCGAAGGAATCCTTTGGCCGAAGCAAATCGAGGACCATATTGGATGGGTTTTATGCATCGAGACAAAATATACCAGCAATGCCACCACAGCAAGGAACCCAAGGAACCAGTATCCTCAGAAGATGGTTTCTCAACTCAGTTCGACAGTTTTCTGGTTCAGGAACCAAGGCTATCTAGACAACAGGAGAGTCTATTGTGTAGCAAGCTTTCCCACCGTACCCGAATTCGAATCCATGAGTGCACTTTTTCGCTTACCACAGACTAAATTTTTTGTTAACCATGAAAGGTTAAGCACTATGGAAATTGCTGAGAAGTATAAAATACTCATACGATATGCTACCAAAATTTGTATTAAAACGGATAAACGCATCCTTTTCACCTCGTAACGTTTTGTCTTTCAGCTTACTTCTTCAGCAAATAATCACTGTACCCTGTAGTTTTGTGTTAAAAGTTCCTTTACGTACGTTGCATGTACGGGTATATGATCAATGGAAACACCCCCGAGAGCGTGAGCGACAGCATTTACTACTGCTCCAGCAACCCCATCGGTTGCACATTCGCCAATACCCTTTGCACCATACGGACCAGAAGGCTCAGCCCCTTGGATGAATGTAACTGAGATTTTCGGCATCTGATGAGAACGGAACATATGGTATCCCTTAAAGCTGGGATTTTTAATTCTCCCTGTCTCAAGGTCAATTTCCATCTCTTCAGATAGAGCATACCCCAACCCCATCTGAACACCACCATGAACCTGACCTTCACACTGCGCTGGATTGATAATGGTCCCGGAATTATGGACGCAGAGAATTTCCATAACCTTGATTGCACCAGATTCTACGTCGATGGCAACTTCAGCAAATACTGCTGAGTAGCTGTATACAGAAGTATGAGATGCATATGAGTGTACAGCTGCAATTTGGCGCTGTTTCCCATGCAAACCTTTTTGTGCAGAATCGATGATAGAGGCAAAAGAAATTCTTTTTCCTGAAACCATTTCAATGACATCGCCATCTCCCAAGGCAAACTGTTGCTCATCAATTCCAACCATCAAGGAAGCTTCTTCAAGCAACTGCTCTTTTATTTGTTGTGCACATTCCAACACGCAATTCCCACCTACATAGGTTGAACGAGAAGCTTGTGCCCCTAGATCAAGAGGCGAAACAGCTGTATCAACCTCAATAACCTCTATGGTATCCAAAGGAATATGCAACGTCTGCGCTGCAATCTGTGCAAGAACAGTTTTTGCCCCCGTACCCAAATCATGTATGCCTGTCAAGATTTGCAGCGAACCATCATTATTCATCATCATGGTAACACTGGTCATGTCCTGATACACAGAATACCACCCGCTCCCATGCACAGCTGTCCCAACCCCTATTCCATACCGTGTCGTCCCAGAACTTTTCGCAATCGCTTGTTTTCTACGTTCCTCCCAACAAAATTGCTTCGCACCCTCTTCAAGGCACACCCTACCAAGCGCTTGATGAGTAGGTTTGCCCATGCAATTTTTTGCATCAGGCAACAGCAGATTTTGTAGTCTGAACTGGACAGGATCGATACCAAGCTTTCTGGCAATGCCATCCATATGCACTTCACGGGCAACCATTAGTTGAGGACACCCATACCCTCTCATCGCCCCTGCAATAGGAGTGTTCGTATAGAAACAGGCACCCCGATAATACATTGCCTCTGCATCATATTGAACAAAGGTTTTCCCAGACTGAGCACCTACAGTATTAGGACCGGATCCAGCATAAGCACCTGTATTCAGCAAAGAATACACATGTTGGGCAATAAGCCTGCCATTCGAAGCATAGCCACTTGATAGGGTGATGATGGCCTCATGACGGGTCCTTGTCGAAGAAAACACTTCTTTCCGATTCAAACGGATCTTCACCGGTCTCATTGTCTGCATTGAAAGAAGCGCAACCACAGGCTCATGCATTACCTCAAGTTTCCCACCAAAAGCACCTCCAGATACAGTTTTTATGATTCGAACAGCATTCTGGGGTAGACCAACTAGTTGAGCTAAAACATCTCTGAAGCTAAAGACACTTTGAGAGGAAGTCCAAAGCGTCAATTTTTTTGATGGAGTATAGTGTGCAACATGGGCAACTGGTTCCAGATATCCATGATGGACACGTGAGGTTCTAAACGTAGAGACAGACTGCAAAGGAGATTGCTTGATTGTTTGCAATACCGAAGCCTCATCCTGATTACCATATGCCACCCAACCGCCACACAGATTGGTTTTTGATATCCCGAACGGTGTAGCCTGCACAGCAGCATCAGCTACCGCTTCATCAAGACTATAGACAGAAGGAAGCAACTCATACTCCACATGAATCAGCTTCACAGCCGTTCTTGCAGTTTCCTCACTCTCTGCAGCGACAGCTGCAACTCGGTCTCCCACGAACTTCACTTCTTGATCAAAAACGCGTTCAGTACAAGGCATCTCAGATGGATCTATGTCCGAATAGAACCGGATAGCACTGTTGTACAGTATATTAGGAGTAGTAAAGCAATGAATAACCGCGTGCACACCATCTAACGCAAGCGCATCTGAAACATCAATGCTTTTGATTCTTGCATGTGCATGTGGCGACAGCAGCAGTGCTGCGTGCAACATCCCCTTAAAACGAAGATCATCAATATACTGAGTATTACCCGTGACTTTATCCCAAGATTCACGATTATACGGAGAACATCCTACCGTATCATGGGAATTGTCAATGCCCATCTTCAACCTCTTTCATCTTGTTTGAAGCCAACTTCACTGCTTCAATAATATGAACATATCCGGTACAACGACAAAGATTGTCTTTGAGAGCCTCTCGGATTTCCTTTTCTGTTGGTTCACTTATATGTAAAAGCAATCCTGCTGCAGAAATTACCATTCCAGGTGTGCAAAACCCGCATTGGATTGCATGTGCTTCTACAAATGCCTGTTGAATTATAGAAAGTTGAGGATCGCCAGCTACCCCTTCAATAGTGAGTACGGTCTTTCCATCGACTTTATGAATAGGAACAGAACAAGCGTTTACCGCCACGTTGTCAATGAGTACTCTGCATGCTCCGCAGTCTCCTGTTCCGCACCCATACTTTGTTCCAGTAAGTTGATACACTTCGCGAAGTACATACAAAAGAGTCCAAGCCCGCTTTGTTTCAAGTTTTCTTTCTATTCCGTTTAAAACAAAGGAAACGGTTTCTCTATATTCCATATACATCCCCTTACAGCAAACAGTATAGTCGAAATCATCTTGTATGTACAAGAAAAAATGGTATAATGAAAGAACAACCCCTAGGAGCATATATCATGGAAAACCAAGTCCTCATTCAGAAATTGAAGCATTACATGCAAAAGCGAGAACAAGAGATGGTGGAATTTCTTGCCTCCTTGGTCCGTATCAAAAGCATTACGTATGAAGAAGGAGCTGCCATTGCTTGGCTTCGTACCAAACTGGAGGAATTTGGGTATGATGAGGTCCTTGTAGATCAGGCAGGAAACTGTCTGGCACGGATGGGGAGTGGGAATACTCGGGTACTTGCAGACGCACATATCGATACCGTAGATCCAGGTGATCCCCTCGACTGGGGTTTCAATCCTTTGGAACCCAGAATTGTAAATCAATCCATCAGTGGGCGGGGTGTAGTTGATGACAAAGGGCCCTTGACCGCCTTGGTTTTTGCCGGTAGGGCAATCAAAGATCTTGGATTGGATACAGAGGTTAGTTTTTATCTTTCAGCTTCAATTTCCGAAGAAGATGTTGAGGGAAGTTGTGTCAAAGCAATGATGGACCAACTCTCATGGAGACCTGACGCGATCATCATTGCTGAATCAAGCGATAATCACATCATCCGAGGACACAAAGGGAGAGCTTTGATCAGGATGGAAGTAAAAGGAAAGGCGGCTCATGCTTCAGAAGCTCAAATGGGAGAAAATGCACTGATTAAAGCCACCCCGCTAATACAGGCTCTTGATTCCTATGACGAATGTCCTTCAGATGATTTTTTTGGGAAAGGTACGCTTGAGGTCACCAAGGTTATTTGTGATACTCCAAGCCTAAATACCATTCCAGGTAAAGTCACTGTCATAGCAGACAGAAGGATTTCAGCAGGAGAGACAAAACAGGAGCTCCTT
>JAQVVB010000010.1 GCA_028699215.1 Sphaerochaeta sp.
GCATCACAGAGTTCTGAAAGCCTTTGTGAATCACTACCGGTATTGGGAATCATGCAGGTTTCGTAGACTCCTGCAAAGGGTTGGAAATGAGAGTCTTCCAGTAAAGAGGAGGAACGTACTGAAATTGGTTGACGAATTACTTGGACGATCTCTGCAAGGTTGAGCAACAACTCTGAATTGAGGGGTTTGGAGAGAAATATTTTCAATAGGATTTCGTCAGGAAGGTCTCCGACTACAATGTCTCCAAGGTCATTCTCTTCCAAAAACTGGGTGAACTGGTCGGTGGTGATGACGACAGTCCTTGGAATGGAGAGGTACACATCGGGATACTTTTCCAGTATCCCACTGGATCTGAG
Organism: Sphaerochaeta sp.; assembly: GCA_028699215.1. GTDB lineage: Bacteria > Spirochaetota > Spirochaetia > Sphaerochaetales > Sphaerochaetaceae > Sphaerochaeta. The sequence continues at coordinate 357 of JAQVVB010000010.1, forward strand.
CTCCATATCGATGAAAGCCAATCCTCTTCCCTTGCCTCCCAAGGAGCCGTTTCCCGTTCTGCTGAAGAAAAGAGTTTCATCGTAGTTGTTCCTGCTGAATTGGGCGATGACTCCCTTTGTGCGTTCAGAGCGGTAATTTCTGATGATGTCGATCAGTTGTTGTTGTATTTCAGAGGCATTGCCTTGCTCTGGTATCTGCAGGTCTTTGATTTTTGCTGCAAGGACATAGAGGCTCTGAGCTCGAAGCCAACGGGAGAACTCATTTCTTCTGCAGTGGTAATCAAAGCTTTCACTGGGGATTGAAGGGAGCAACCGTTGCAGGTCACGCATGGTTTCTGCCCGGGCGATTTCCTTGAAGGTCTTGGGGTCTCTGAAGATGAATGGTCCAAATCCAAAGTGAGTGTTCATGAATCTATTCAGTTCACTGAGCAGCGTTGAGCTCAATTTCCAAATATAGCTTGCGTTCCATTCTTCCACTTGCTCTTTGATCGAGTTGTCGGTGCTCTGGATGAGAACAGGGATTTCCGGATCTTTTGCAATGATCATCTGACAGAGTTTCAAGCCGGCTTGGGCATCTTGTTTGCCTTCATGTAGATAGGAAAGGTCTGTGATGACACCTAAGATGTTGTGGCGGTAGGTATTGTAGAGATTCTCAGCTTCCTCATAGGTTCTTGCCAGAACAATTTTAGGTCTTCCTCGCATTCTCAAGGTTTTTCCCCAGTTGTTCAGGGCTTCGAGAATGCTGGAACGGTTCTGTTCGATCAGGCAGGTATACATCATGGGTAGGTAAGACGAATAGAAGCGGATGGAATCTTCGACAAGGATGATTACCTGGACATCGGCTTCCTTGGTGTCGTGATCGATGTTCATCCGGTCTTCGACCAGCTTGATCATGGCTAAAAATATGGTGGGGTCTCCCTGCCAGTAGAAGAAGTAGTCGATGGCCTGACAGTCGGAACCTTTGATGAGTTTGTTTCTTCGATGGCTGGAAGAGGGTGATAAGACGATGATAGGCATATCGCTGTTGATTTCCTTGATCGCTGTGGCAAGTTGTTCCACTGGTTCTGAACCAAGATCAAGCATCGTGATGACTAAATCGAAGGTGCGTTTGGAGAGGAGCTGTAAAGCTTCTTCACCAGAATTCGTATGGGTGATTTTTGGAGGGTTGTTCAAACCCAACTGTGTGTATTCAATATAAAGTTCTTCTTCTACCCGTCCATCTTCTTCCAGAAGGAATCGATCGTAGTCGCTGCAGATGAGCAGCACGTTGTAGATATGTTTCAGCATGAGGTTGCTGAAGGGCAACCATGTGGGGTCAAGTTTATACATATCCTGTAGTTTATCATGCCATAGACAGGTTTGAATAGATTTTTAGAAAGAAAGGAAAATTGTTATTTAGGGCATAAATAATAGAAATAATTGATAAATCAAGCAATTTATAATGAAAATATAATGCTTATCCCAATAAAAATCAGTTGACAGATTCATTTCTCAGGTTTACCCTTTTCCTTAAAAGACGTGTTGATTTACATCCGATCCTAAGGAGATATTGTTGTATGTACAAACTTGATTCATTTATGGCGGAACTGGAAAGGAAGAATCCTGCCCAGCCGGAATTCATCCAGGCAACTCGTGAGGTTATCGAGAGTGTCATTGATGTGGTGAATGAGAATCCTGTCTATGAAAAGAATAAGATTTTAGAAAGAATGACCGAACCTGATAGGGTTTTTTCCTTCAGGGTCGAATGGGAAGATGATCTTGGATCCTTGCAGGTGAATCGTGGATACAGGGTTCAGTTCAACAATGCAATCGGGCCCTACAAGGGTGGTCTGAGATTTCACTCCAGTGTTACGCTGGGTACGTTGAAATTCCTTGGATTCGAGCAGACATTGAAAAACAGTTTGACCACGTTGCCCATGGGCGGTGCAAAGGGTGGAAGTGATTTCAATCCACGTGGCAAGAGTGATTCTGAAATTCTTCGTTTCTGTCGTTCCTTCATGACGGAATTGCAGAAATACATTGGACCCGATACTGATGTTCCTGCTGGTGATATTGGAGTAGGGGCTCGAGAAATCGGTTTCCTCTATGGCCAATACAAGAAGATTCGTGATGAAAATACCGGCGTTCTCACTGGCAAGGGCATCAACTTCGGGGGATCCTTGGTCCGTCCTGAAGCTACCGGATTCGGGACCATGTACTTTGCCGATGAGATGCTCAAGGCTCATGGCGACACCATTGTGGGCAAGACCATCGCGCTCAGTGGTTTTGGTAATGTTGCCTGGGGTGCTGCAGTAAAGGCTACACAGCTCGGAGCCAAGGTAGTGACCATCAGCGGGCCTGATGGGTATATCTATGATGCTGATGGGGTTGGTACTGAAGAGAAATGGGCGTTCATGAATTATTTGAGAACGAGCAACAATGATGTGGTCGAGCCCTATGCAAAGAAGTTCGGTGCAACGTTTGTCGCTGGAAAGAAACCTTGGGAAGTTGCTGTCGATATGGCGTTCCCCTGCGCTATTCAGAATGAGCTTTCCCTTGAGGATGCCAAGACGTTGGTATCCAATGGGGTGCGCTATGTGGTGGAGACTTCCAACATGGGTTGTGAAGCAGAAGCCGCAACCTATTTCATTGAGAAGAAGATTCCTTTCGGTCCTGGAAAGGCGGCCAATGCCGGTGGTGTTGCGGTCTCTGGACTTGAGATGAGTCAAAATGCCATGCATCTTGCTTGGAGTGCCCAAGAGGTCGATGAAAAACTGCATGCAATCATGGTGAAGATCCATGAAGCATGTGTTTTGGAAGGCAAGGATGAAGATGGGTACATCAACTATGTGAAGGGAGCCAACATTGCTGGTTTCAAGAAGGTAGCTGATGCCATGGTGATGATGGGTTATTAAGTGTTTTTGCCCCGTTGGGGTGTGTATCGAAAGGGAGTCTTACCGAAGACTCCCTTTTTTGGGCCCAGACAGATCTTCTTGTTGAAGTTTTATCGATGATGGAAAAAAAATTCTGCTGGAAAGACACTAGAAATGGTGATGGAGAGGAAAAAGACAAGGGGTGTTCCCTTTGGTTTTCTCCTCTTCTTCTTGAAAAACTTGTATACTCCTTTTTTGGGTTTTCAGTCAGGTTCTCCTATTGAGGAAAAGAACTTGTGGGTTTTATTCGATGTTCCTTTTTGAGAATCCAAGTACTGTTCTGGGGTGCTTGATTTCACTTCGATACATGAATGGTATAATACCTATATAACACTATATATAGCGTTATGTAATTTTTATACACGCTATATATTTTGTTTTCCTTCTTGCAAACTTTATTCCCCCATGGTATCTTTGAACGTAGAATCAGGTATTTTTTTGATTATTTTCCATATAAAATCATGCCTGACATTTATATAGAGAGGGATTACATGAGTGCTGTGAAAAATGAGTTGAGTCCACTGGGACGAAAGATTTTCCTTGACCGCTATGCGTTGAAAGATGTACGCAAAGAGACGTTGCAAGTCGGTGACATCGTTGTTGCTGTAAGCAATTCGAAAACTGGCCAGAGGGAGATTGGAGTAGTCACAGAGCTTGGTGTTGAAGATGCCATTACCGTCAAACTTGACGATGGTACCATCATTGATGTCAAACGAGAAGAAGTGGATAAACCCATAGAAACCGATCCTGCTCAAATGCTCGCTCGTGTAGCAAAAGGTATAGCTTCACAAGAGAAAGAGGAGGTAAGAGACAAATGGGAAAAAGAGTTCAACTGGCTTCTGGAGGACTGGAAATTTGTCCCTGGCGGCAGGATTCTTACCGGTGCTGGAACCGATCAGAGTCTGACCTATTTCAATTGCTATGTGATACCCTCCCCGAAGGACAGCCGTGGAGGAATTATTGCCTCCTTGGGGCAAATGACCGAAATCATGAGCCGCGGCGGTGGGGTAGGTATGAATATCTCCTCACTAAGGCCCCGTCACAGCTATGTGAAGGGAGTAAACGGAAGATCCAGTGGCTCTGTCAGTTGGGGCGGTCTCTTCAGCTTTGTCACCGGGCTCATTGAGCAGGGCGGCTCTCGACGAGGAGCCTTGATGTTGATTCTCAATGTCTGGCATCCGGATATTCTCGACTTCATCAACAGCAAGCGTGAAATGGGCAAAATTACCAATGCCAATATCAGTGTCGGTATCACCGATGATTTCATGGATGCTGTGCGCAATGACGGTATATGGGAAACCTATTTTCCTGATACTACAGATCCTGAGTACAATACGCTTTGGGATGGCGATATCAATGCATGGAAAGCAGCTGGACATAAAGTGATGGTGTATCAACGGGTGAAAGCTCGTGAGATTTGGGATGCCATCGTCGAAAGTGCTTGGGCTTCAGCGGAACCTGGAGTATTTTTCATTGATCGCTATAACAAAATGTCAAACTCGTATTACTACAGCACGATACAGAGTACCAACCCATGTGGTGAGCAGGGCCTCCCTCCTTGGGGTGTGTGTAACCTAGGGTCCATCAACCTCAGTAAATTCGTTAAAGACAAGAAGGTCCTGTACAAGGATTTGGGAAGAACTGTAAGAAATGCAGTACGGTTCTTGGACAACGTCATAGACGATACTCCCTATTTCTTTGAAGAAAACAAGAAACAGCAGCAATCCGAACGCCGTATCGGTTTGGGTACCATGGGGCTTGCCGACATGCTCATCAAGATGGAGCTTGCCTATGGCAGTGAGGAGTCACTCTCTTTTATCGATGAAATCTACAAATTCATTTGTGTTGAGGCGTATGAAGAGAGTTGCGAGCTTGCCCAGGAGAAGGGTAGTTTTGTGTATTTCGATGCAGAAAAACTCTTGGAGAGCGGATTCATGAAGCAAATGCCAAAAGCTTTGCGGGAATCCGTCCGTAAGAAGGGATTGCGCAACGTAACGTTGCTTACCCAGGCTCCTACAGGAACCACAGGCACCATGGTAAATACCAGTACTGGTATCGAACCCTACTACTTCTGGGAGTGGGAAAGAACCGGACGCATGGGTACGAATATGGAACGAGTCCAGGTGTACGACGAGTGGGTGAAATCCCATCCGAATGAAAAGAAACCTGCATACTTTGTTTCTGCCATGGATTTAGCGCCGGAAGGACACGTGAAGGTGCAGGCCGCCATCCAGAAATGGGTCGACTCCTCCATATCCAAAACCGGAAACACTCCCAAAGAATACACGGTTGAACAGACCGGGAAACTCTATGAGTTGTTGTATGACTTGGGGTGCAAGGGTGGTACTACCTACCGTGATGGTTCACGAGATACCCAGGTTCTGACCGTAAAGCAGAAAGAGAAAGAAGTGGAACCGGAGACATTGGTGAGTATTGCTGATCCAAAGCCTCGTGTACGTTCCACCGTCCTTCGGGGAACCACCTATCGCAAAGCTACTCCGATTGGGACTGCATACATCACCGTCAACTGCGATGGACCGAAATCCAGTGATTTGTTTGAAGTGTTCATCAATGTCGCCAAGGTTGGTTCAGATGTTGCAGCTGATGCAGAAGGTCTTGGTCGGTTGATCAGTCTGATGCTCCGTATGCCTTCTCCCCTCACTCCGGATCAGAGGGCAAAAGCCATCATCGCTCAGCTTGCCGGTATCGGAAGTGGACGTCCGATGGGATTTGGCAAGAATCGGGTCATGAGTCTTCCTGATGCCGTTGCCCAGGTTCTCCAGCAGCATATTGGCTCTCCAGAATCTGAGACCCATGTATCCAATCTCCCTGATGAAGAAGATGAGAGTGAAGATGCTGGACAATTGGATCTGGGGCTTTCTACCTCAAAGGTAAACAGCGTGAAGCCAGACATCTGTCCAATTTGTGGGAATGTGACGTTTGTTAATATCGAAGGTTGTAAGAAATGTTTTTCTTGCGGCCATAGTGAGTGTTGACCAACTAACCATACAAGCGTACCCTCTCGTAGGAGATATGGGAACGTGAATAGTGGTGAATCAAAACCCCGCTTCCTTTCGAACGCGGGGTTTTCTTTGTATGCTGGACTCGATAAAAGTATTTATACGCTGTTTGCAGTGCGCATCATCAATCGCTTTGGTGATTTCGTGCAGATGTTGCTCGTCCTCATCCTTACGGTAAAACTGGGCATGAGTGATCACGAGGCAGGAATTTTCATTACGTTCACCATTATTGCAACCATGGTGGGCCAGTTGACTGCAGGAGTGGTGGCTGACAAGCTTGCCAGAAAATATGTACTGGTTTTTTGTCAGTTGATGATCTGTGTGAGTTATCTGTTATGTGCTGTTTTCATTGAGAGTGCGTTTTTCTCTTTGGTTCCATTGCTCATACTTTTAGGCTCACCTTTTCGTGGGGCCACCCACCCCATAACCAGCTCGATGGTCGCCGATTTCTCATCGGAATCAGACCGTGGACGCTCGTTTTCCCTGCTCTATTTAGGTACCAACATTGGAGTTGCCTTAGGCCCCATGGCCGCTGCGTTTTTGTATGCGCGGTCTTTGCCATTGTTGTTTGCAGGTTCTTCGGGGCTTTTGTTGATTTCTACGATAGTGTTGTGGATCAAGGTTCCCTTGTTGCGTAGCGATGTGTTCATCTCTGCTTCACCAAAATCTGAAAAAGGTTTTGTTTCAGTGTTGTTCAAGAACAAAATCCTTCTTCTTTTTCTTTTGTTTTTCTCCATTTATAACTTTACCTATGCACAGAACACCTTCGTCCTCCCCTTGCAATTCACCGAGGTGTTTGGAGTCGTTGCAGGTGCTGGGAACTTCGGGTTTCTGATGACGGTCAATGCTGTAACAGTTCTTTTCTTTACTCCGATCCTGACTCGATTGACGCATAGGAAAAGCCAGTTGGAGAATATGTACCTTGCCATGGTTTTCTATGTTGTGGGGTATGGAATGTATGCTTTTTGTTCACACTTTTTGGCATTCTTGCTTGCTACGTTCATTTGGACACTCGGAGAGATCCTGATGGCGACCAATGCCAATGTGTTTCTCAATGCGTATGCACCTCCCCGATATCGTGCACGATTCAATGCCGTCACCAATATCGCGGCGGGATTTGGTAGTGCCCTCGCGCCTACAGTGGGTGGATTGTTGTTGGTGGGAGAAAGCTATGAATTTTTATGGTCTTTGATGTCCTTTCTATGTCTGGTACTTGGAATGGGATTTTTTTACCTGCAACGTTTCTTACAGAAATAATATTGTACTCTATGTGCAAGCGTTGGGAACAAATCAATTCTTGTAAGGTTGCAAACGATGTCGTATTGGTTTATCATTATTTCTTGGGAAAATACGCACGATTATTTAGCTTTGCATAGGGTGACCCCTACTGGGCCACATCAAATATTGTTTTATGGAGTGTCAAAATGGGTAACAAAAAAATGGTTACAATTGACGGAAATACCGCTGCCGCGCATATTGCTTATGCCTTCAGTGAAGTAGCCGCAATCTATCCAATCACACCGTCTTCGCCGATGGGTGAATACGCTGATTCCTGGGCCAGTACCGGACGTCAGAATCTTTGGGGTAAAAAAGTCGAGCTTATGGAAATGCAGTCAGAAGCAGGTGCAGCAGGTGCTGTTCATGGTGCTCTGGCCGCTGGAGCTCTTACCACCACCTTCACAGCCAGTCAGGGCTTGTTGCTGATGATTCCGAACATGCACAAGATTGCTGGTGAAATGATTCCTACCGTTTTCCATGTGTCTGCAAGATCCCTTGCGGCTCAGTCTCTGTCAATTTTTGGTGATCACTCCGACGTCATGTCTTGCCGAAACACCGGCTTTGCAATGACTTGTGCTTCCAGTGTACAGGAAACCATGGATATGGCTCTTGTTGCACATCTGGCCACCTTGGAGGCCCAGGTTCCTTTCTTGAACTTCTTTGACGGTTTCAGAACCTCACATGAGTTGCAGAAGGTTGAAGAAATCTCTTACGAGGACATCAAACCCCTGGTAAATGAGAACTACATCCGACGCTTCCGTGAACGTGCACAGAGACCTGAGAAACCGATGCTTAAGGTTGCTGCTCAGAATGAAGACGTATATTTCCAGGGTCGTGAGACGGTTAACCCCTACTATACTGCTATTCCAGAAATGGTTCAGAAGTACATGGATCAGGTTGCTTCTCTTACTGGCCGCCAGTACCACCTCTTCGACTATGTCGGCGATGCTGAGGCTACTGATGTCGTCATCGTCATGGGCAGTGGTGCAGATACCATGGAATGGGCAAGCGAATACATCAACAAGAAGGGCGGCAAGACCGGCGTTCTGAAGATTCGTCTCTATCGTCCGTTCAGTGCAGAACTTTTTGTAGCTGCTCTTCCCAAGTCCGTCAAGCGCGTTGCAGTACTTGACCGTACCAAGGAACCCGGCAGTCTTGGTGAACCTCTTTATCAGGATGTCATCACTGCTTTGAGCCAGATGGGTCGTACTGACATCAAGGTCATTGGTGGACGTTTCGGTCTTTCCAGTAAGGATTTCACTCCTTCCCACGCAAAGGCTGTCTATGATCACCTTGCCGGTGCTGCTTTCAACAACTTCACCGTCGGTATCAATGACGATGTCACCAACCGCTCAATTCCCATCAACAGCAAGATCAACGTATCTCCTGCTGGTGTCGTTTCCTGCATGTTCTGGGGCCTTGGCTCTGACGGTACCGTCGGTGCAAACAAGAACTCCATCAAGATCATCGGTGACAACACTGACCAGAATGCACAGGCTTACTTCTCCTATGACTCCAAGAAGTCCGGTGGTATCACAGTCAGTCACCTTCGTTTCGGCAACAGTTCCTTGGATATGCCTTGGTTGATCGACCATGCAGATTTCGTGGCTTGTCACAACCCTGCTTACATCGGTCGTTACGACATGCTTGGTCCGCTCAAAGAAGGTGGTGTATTCCTCCTCAACAGCCAGATTCCTTCTGACGAAGTATTTGAGCACCTCACTCGCGACATGCAGGAAGAGATCATCGCCAAGAAGATCCGTTTCTACAATATCGATGCTCTTGCCATTGCAGAGGCTGCTGGTCTTGGTTCACGTATCAATACCGTCATGCAGGCTGCTTTCTTCAAGATCAGCGAAGTGCTTCCTGAAGCTGAAGCCATCGACTTGATCAAGAAGTATGTAAAGAAAACCTTCATCAAGAAGGGCGAAGAAATCGTCAAGAAGAACTGGGCTGCAATCGATGGCGCAAGTGATGCTTTGCATCAGGTTGCCATTCCTGCTCAGATCACCAAGAGTTTTGAGCCTGCACGTCTCATCCCTGAGGATGCTTCTGATTTCGCAAAAGACATCATGGAACCTGTCATGCACCTTAAGGGCAATGAGATTCCTGTTTCCAAGATGTCCTTCGACGGAAGCCTTCCCACCTCAACTGCAAAGTTCGAGAAGAGAGGTGTTGCACCGTTCATTCCTCATTGGATTGCCGAAAATTGTATCCAGTGCAACCAGTGTGTACAGTCCTGTCCTCACGCTGCCATCAGAGCCAAGCAGATTGATCCTGCAGACCTTGCTGGTGCTCCTGAGTCCTTCAATGTACTCAAGTCCAACACCAAGAACGACCGCAACCTTCAGTTCAAGATTCAGATCTATACCGAAGACTGCCAGGGTTGTGGTGTCTGTATTGAGACCTGTCCTGCAAAGAACAAGGCTCTTGAGTTGAGTCCGATTGCTGATGAAAGAGCCAAGGGTGAGAAAATCAACTCTGAATTCTTCGAACAGCTTCCCTACGATGTACTCGACGGTACGTTGGAGACTTCCATCAAGGGTCTGCAGTTCAAGCAGCCTCTCTTTGAGTTCTCTGGTGCTTGTGCCGGTTGTGGTGAAACCCCCTATGTCAAGATGGTATCCCAGATCTGCGGTGATCGCATGATCGTTGCCAACGCGACTGGTTGTTCCTCCATTTACTCCGGTACCTTCCCCACCACTCCTTACACGGTTCGTACTTCTGATGGCCATGGTCCTGCATGGGGCAACAGCCTTTTCGAAGACAATGCTGAGTATGGTCTTGGTATGAGGCTCGCTGTTGATTCCAACCGCAACCAGCTCAAGATTTACATCAATCGTCTCTTTGAACTCGGTACCACCGATGCTCTCAAGAGTGCCATTGAGAAATCTCTTGCACTGTGGAGTGAAGCTTCCGATGCTTCTGTACAGGCTCAAAAAGATGTACAGGCTGTTCTCGCAGATGCTATTGCTGCTGCAAAGACTGATGAGCAGAAGGATGTCCTTTCCAAGATCGATGAGTTGAAGGATTACTTCGCTGATAAGACTGTCTTCATCATTGGTGGCGATGGTTGGGCTTATGATATCGGTTACGGTGGTGTTGACCACGTTGTTGCTTCCGGCAAAAACGTAAACATCCTGGTACTCGATACTGAAGTATATTCCAATACTGGTGGACAGGCTTCAAAGGCTACTCCTATCGCAGCGGTTGCAAAGTTTGCAAATGCTGGTAAGGAAATCGGCAAGAAGAACATGGGCTTCATGTGCATGACCTATGGTCACGCGTACGTTGCATCCATCGCTCTTGGTGCCAACAGGCAGCATGCCCAGAAGGCTCTTCAGGAAGCAGTTGCATGGAATGGTCCTTCAATCGTATTCTGCTACGCTCCTTGTATCAACCACGGAATGAACATGCGTTTCAGTCAGGTGGAAGAGAAGAAGGCAGTGGACAGTGGTTACTGGCCGCTCTATCGCTTCAATCCATCAATGGAAGAAGGCAAGAAGTTCTCTTGGGATACCAAGCCCGCAACTGGGTCCTTCCAGGATTTCATCAAGGGTGAGGTTCGCTATACTTCTTTGTATAAGACCAATCCCGAGAATGCAGATTCCTTGTTCGCCAAGGCTGAAGCAGATGCTAAAAACCGCATGAGCTTCTACGAGAAACTTGGTCCTCTCATGTAAGAGTTTCAGTTTTTCGAATGATATTGTGCTTTTCAGGGTCTTTCCGCAAGGAAAGACCCTGTATTGTTGTATGGAAGAGAGAAACAATAGTCGCTTTTTTCCAAGCCAAACCATGTATGATGAGCATATGCGCGAACAAATCATTGAAGTGAACAGCTCAAAGAGCATAACAGAAGCTTTACAAGAAGCCGCTCAGTATCAAGGCAGAGTGGTTCTTGTCCTGGAACGTGGTACGTACTATGAAAAAGTGACGGTCGATCGACCTGAAATCACCTTGAGAGGGGTTTCAGCCTCTGATACTTGCATCACCTTTGACGATGCTGCTTTGACTCGTAAAAACGGAAACCCAATGGGAACGTTTGCCACCGCCTCGGTAACGGTCAAGGCCCCTTGTTTCAGGGCTGAAAATCTTACATTTGCCAATGGTTTTGATTATCCTGCCCACTCTGGTGCGGTCAAGGACAATCCCGGGAAAGTGAAAGGATTGCAGGCAGTGGCTTTCAGGACCACTGAATCAGCTGACAAGACCGAATTGTCTGGCTGCTCGTTTATAGGGTACCAGGATACGTTGCTGCTCGATGCAGGGTACCATCACCTCGAAGGGTGTACCATTGAGGGGAACATTGATTTTATTTTTGGAGCAGGTACTGCACTTTTTGAAGGATGCACCATCCTTTCCAATGGAAGTGGGTATGTCTGCGCCCCATCAACCAAGAGTGATCGACCAGGGTTTTTATTTCACCGTTGCAACTTCATGAAAAAACAGGGAGTGGAGAAATCGAGTGTGTATCTTGGGCGTCCATGGCATCCGGGAGCGGATCCTTTTCTTGTATCCTATGCAGGTCTTTTGGAGTGTCATCTTGAAGATCATATCAAAGAAGAAGGCTGGACGTGGATGCATGCCTTTCCTCCTTCTGGAGGAGAGCAAATTTTTACTGTTGAGCAATCCCACTTCTTTGAATCAGAGAGTAGTGGACCAGGTTCTTCTCCTTTACGAAATACCGTTTCCTTACAAGTGGGATTTGATGAATTGAAGCGTTTTCTTGAGCTTGATTATGTATCGGAATGTATCTAAGTACTTGTAAGGAAAAAAGTTTCAGTATTCTTTGCTTCAGCTTTCAAATGAAACTTGTATGACAGTTTTTTTCTCATATCAAAAAAAAACCAAGATTGTGCATAAAAAATTGCATGTACCGATACTAAACATCGTGCAAAACTTGGTATAGAGAAAATCCATTTAGGAGGATTATATGAGAAAACTGTCTATCGTTCTGTGTTTGGCACTCGTCATTGCAGCTCCTGTTTTTGCACAGGGCCAAGCTGAAAAAGGTGCTATCGAAATCGGAAGCGCAATCTACAAGTTCGATGATACATTCATGACCGGTGTCAAGAATGCCATTGTCGCAGCTGCAGCAGAAACCGAAGCAAAAGTTGATGTTGTCGATTCCATGAACATTCAGGCCACCCAGAATGAAAAGGTTGACCTTTTCATTACCAAGGGTGTAAAAGCCATGCAGATCAACCCTGTTGACCGCACTGCTGCTGGTGTCATCATCGACAAGGCAAAGAAAGCCAATATCCCCGTAGTATTCTTCAATCGTGAGCCCTTGGCCGAAGATATGGCTAAATGGGACAAGATCTACTATGTTGGAGCAAGAGCTGAAGAATCCGGCACCATGAGTGGCCAGATTATTGCCGACTATTGGAAGGCCAACAAGGCAACCATGGACAAGAATAATGACGGCGTTCTCCAGTATGTCATGCTCAAGGGCGAGCCCGGACACCAGGATGCAGAACTTCGTACCGAATATTCCATCAAGAATCTGAAAGATAATGGAATCAAGGTTGAGAAGCTTGCTGAAGATACCGGCATGTGGGACCGTGTTAAGGGTCAGGAAAAGATGGCTGCTTTCATCGCTTCACAGGGCGACAAGATTGAAGCTGTTTTTGCAAACAATGATGATATGGCTCTTGGTGCTATTGAAGCTCTCAAGGCTGCCGGTTATTTCAGAGATGGAAAATTCATGCCGGTTGTAGGTGTTGATGCCACCGCTCCTGCTCTTCAGGCTCTTGAAGAAGGAACCCTTCTGGGAACCGTTCTCAATGATGCAGTGAACCAGGGCCGTGCAACCTTCATGCTTAGCTATGATCTGGCCAGAGGAATCACTCCCACCGATGCTTCCATTGGCTATACCATCACTGATGGCAAGTATGTTTGGGTTCCTTACCAGAAGGTTACCAAAGAGAACTACAAGCAGTTCAAGTAGATCTTACTGGATGTAAATTTCCCCTCCGGGTTCGTAATCAATCCGGAGGGTTTTTTCAAGGAGAGAGGTGCTGGAGAGCCAGTACCTTGAGGGACTGTAATGTACATACTAGAGATGAACCATGTCTCCAAGTCGTTTCCCGGTGTAAAGGCTTTGGATGATGTCACGCTGAAAGTGAGACCGGGAACGGTGCATGCTCTCATGGGCGAAAACGGTGCAGGCAAGTCCACACTGATGAAATGCCTGTTTGGGCTGTATTCCATGGATGAAGGGGATATTTCCTTCAATGAGCAACCTGTAAAGATTGAAAGTGTAAAGGAAGCTTTGCATCTGGGAATTTCCATGATTCACCAGGAGCTTCATCTTATTCCCCATCGATCAGTCATGGAGAATATTTGGCTGGGAAGGTTTCCCCGCAAGGGTGGTCCAAAGAGTCCTTTTGTTGATCATGAGACCATGTATGACAAGACTGCAGAGCTTTTGAAAGAGCTCAATCTGACTTCTATAAAACCGACTGATTTGCTCAAGACTCTGTCAGTGTCGAAAGCCCAGAGTGTTGAGATTGCAAAAGCCGTTTCTTACGATTCAAAAATCATCATTATGGATGAACCAAGTTCTTCACTTACAGAGAATGAAGTCGATCATTTGTTTACCATCATTCGTTCTTTGAAAGCGCGCGGAGTTGCCATCATCTATATTTCCCATAAAATGGAAGAAATTCTCAAGATTTCCGATGAAGTGACAATCATGCGTGATGGTCATTACGTTGGAACATGGCCGGCTTCTGAGTTGACGACCGCCATGATCATCAAGCGAATGGTTGGACGGGATCTTACCCACCGTTTTCCTCTACGAAATTCGAATCCTGATGGAGAGCTGTTACGTATTGAAAACTATACCTCCCCAAATCCAAGAAGCTTCAAGGATGTCTCATTGACACTCCATAAAGGAGAAATATTGGGAATTGGAGGGCTTGTTGGTGCTCAGCGGACTGAAGTTATGGAGGCTGTCTTCGGATTGAGGCTCCATAGCGAGGGAAAGCTGTTTATCAAAGGAGAAGAGAAGACCTGTAACAATGCCTATGAAGGGAAGCGCCTGGGGATGGCTTTGCTGACTGAAGAACGGCGTGCAACGGGAATTTTCCCTGTGCTTTCCGTGCAGGACAATCTGCTTATCGCCAATATCTCTTCCTATAAAGACAAAAACCGATTGCTCAATTATGCAAAGATGGCAGCTGATGCTAAAAAGAGCATCAAGGATCTGGATATCAAGACTCCTTCAGCCAAAACCCTGATAAAGAGCCTGAGCGGTGGAAACCAACAAAAGGTTCTCATTGCCCGTTGGCTGCTTACCACTCCTGATATCTTGATTCTCGATGAACCAACTCGAGGTATCGATGTCGGGGCAAAATATGAAATCTATGTAATCATGAGTGAATTGGCTGCCCAAGGAAAGGGAGTCATCATGATCAGTTCAGAAATGCCTGAGCTCATCGGCATGACAGATAGAATCGTAGTGATGAGTGAGGGGCGTGTCGCCGGTACGGTGGACAGCAAAACGACCAACCAGGAAGAAATCATGGAACTGGCCACGAAGTACGTAGGCTAGGAGGAAGCATACAATGAGCACAAATACACTTGCAAATATGGTATTGGGAAAAAGGACTGTGAAACAGTTCGTTATGGACAAGGCGATTTTTCTTGTTCTGTTGTTGTTGGTAATCGTGATCGCCATCATCAATCCTAGGATTTTGAGCATTCGGGTTGTCCGGGATGTTCTCATGATGAGTTCAACGAAAATCATCATGGCATTGGGAATGATGTTCGTCATCCTCACCGGTGGCGTAGACCTTGGTGGAGGCCGACTGGTCGGTATGGCTGCAGTTGTTTCAGCTTCTTTTTTGCAGACTCCCGATTATGTCAGGCGTTTTTATCCTGAATTGGGTCAGATTCCCATTCTTATTCCCATTCTGTTAGCAGTTTTTGTCGGTACCCTCTTTGGAATGATCAACGGTATGATTGTTGCGAAGTTCAAGGTTCCTGCCTTTATCGCCACGCTCAGTTCCATGTTGATCATTTACGGAGTGACTTCAATCTATTTCAATATGGCTCCAAACAACAGCCAACCTATCGGAGGCCTTCGCGCTGATTTCACTTACCTTGGGTCTGGATCGATTGGGTTTATGCCGGTCATCATTATTTTTGCTGCTGTGGTTTCCGTCATAGTCTGGATAGTACTCAATAAGACAGTATTTGGTAAGAATGTGTATGCAGTGGGAGGCAACCCTGAGGCTGCTGCCGTTTCAGGTATCAACATCACCAAGACCTTGGTTGGACTCTTTGGTGTTTGCGGATTCCTTATCTCCTTGTCTGGAGTTTTGGAAGCGGCTCGTACGGGAGGAGCAACCAACAACTATGGGAACGGCTATGAACTCGATGCCATTGCATCCTGTGTTGTCGGTGGTGTTTCGACAACCGGTGGGGTAGGAACAGTCAGTGGGGTTATCGCAGGTGTAATCATCTTTTCTTTCATCAACTACGGGTTGACTTTCATAGGAATCAATCCATACTGGCAGAACATCATCAAAGGGTTGATCATTGTATCTGCTGTAGCATTTGATATTCGTAAATACGTACAGAAAAAATAGTTACGTCGATTTGCTTATGCAAGGCAGGAGGAAACTCCTGCCTTGTTCTATTCTAGGGTTTGGAAAAGCAGTCTTTGATTTTGTTCACTGAACATGGTGTCTTTTGTCACCAAGGCATGGTCGATCATTTTTTCTATGGGCTTTCGTCCATTCAGCAAGTCTATGGCTGCTTTTACTGAACGATAGCCCATGTTGAACGTATTGACGACCACCAAGGCATCGATTACCTCTTGTTCCAGTAGCTGGACTTCATACTGGGTTGTTCCAAAAGCGATGATCTTGAAATCTTTTCCTTGTGGGAGTGCATTGACCACACCATGAGCCGTGTTTTCCTCTAGGGCAAATACCACATTGACTTTCGGGTCTTGCTCCAAGGTGGTTTTTGTGATCTTTTTTGCAATGGATTCATCCGTAAAACTGTAGGTGGCATACCCTATCTGTGCATTGCTTCGATTCCCAAATGCAAGAACAAGACCTTCCACCATCTTTGTCATGGAGGTTGAATTGGGTAATGAACCGATCACCAATGCTTTGATGGGATCCTCTTCATTGAAAAGCGAAAAAGCATGTTCGGCCATCTCCACTCCTATTTGATGGTAGTCTGCGGTTATGGAGAAATCCCCACGCGATGTTTCAAGATTTGTATCTGCAAGTACTATCTTGATTCCCTTCGACTGTGCCTTTTCCACGATAGGGGAAAGATAGGTGGTGTGGCTGGGGGATAGTACCATTGCATCAAATTTCTGGTCGATGGCTTGTTGAACGCAGGTTATCTGTCCTTCATAATCAGATTCATTGATGGGAGCGAGAAATTCCAAGACCGTACCGGTTTCTGAGCGTGCATTGCGTGCCCCGTTTTTCAAAGTTCCCCAGAATTCACCACCCTGCATCATGGTGATGACGGCGATGCGATAAGGGTTCTCGACTTCATTCCGTTTGGTACACCCAAGAAAGAGCGTCAGGGTCATGCAGCAGACAAGAAACAATGAAACAATTTTTCTCATTTCTTCACCACCTTGATTGGATGAATGGGCGTACCTTCTGGAATGACAATCCTTACCAGGGTTCCTTCATCCAGTTCGCTGGATATCTCCAAACCGAAATCAGAACCATAGTAGAGTTGCACTCGTTGATGCACATTGCGTACCCCGATTCCATTCCCATTGCTTGGATGATTGGCAGAGAAACTGAGGATGTTGGAAAGGGTCTCTTCGTTCATTCCCACCCCATTGTCTCTGATTTCCACCACGACTGCTCCTGGTTTTCTTCTGTAGACGGAAATGTCGATATGTCCCATCTCCTGCAGATATTTAATGCCATGATAGATTGCATTTTCAACAATCGGCTGGGCGATGAGCTTGATGGTCGGTAGATCTTTCATGTCTTCTTCAATGGTGATTGAGTATTCAAACTTGTCTTGATAGCGAGTCTGCTGGATGATGAGGTAGTTGCGTACATGTTCCAGCTCTTCACTGAGTGTGATGATGTCGTGCCCTTTACTGATGGAAATCCTGAATAGGCGAGCAAGGGCTGTGATCATACGAATGACACCTTCTGTATCATTCTGCTCTGCCATCCAAACGACTGAATCGAGGGTATTGTAGAGAAAATGTGGGTTGATCTTTGCTTGTAGGGCATCAAGTTCGAATTTTCTCTTCAGTTCTTGTGATTTTACAATGTCGTCCATCAGCTGTCTGATACGAAGAACCATGATAGCAAAGGATTGGGATAGGGCTGCCACTTCCTGATTTCCGCTGACTGTCGGAGGCGCTGCGAAGTTTCTTTTTTCCACCGAGAGCATCAAGTGCTCGAGTTCTTTGATGGGCCTGCTGATCCACGACGAGACTGTGCGGGCGATGATGATGGTGATCGCGATACAAAGCAACAGTATGACCATCATGACCGTGGTGAATTGGTTGAGACCGCTCATCAATTCATCCATGAAGGCTACCCCTACGATTCTCCAACGGGCGTTGTTGACGGTATCGATGATCACCAGTCTCTCTCTCCCCTCGAAGGTGTTGATGAAGGTTCCGAAAATGTGTTCGTTCACTGCTTCAAGGTCTTCATTGAGAATGTTTGAGTTGATCAACTGTTGTAAGGGGTGATAGACGATTTTTCCATTGTTGTCGATGAAATAGACATATCCTGTAGAACCCAGCTTTGCAGTTTTACAGAGTTCACTTACTGCAGAAAAGTTCATGTCGATGAGCAACAGTCCCTGTTTGAGCTCTCCGTTGTCCGTAGCGTAACTGATTTGCTGGCTGTAGGTGATGACCCATGGATAAGCACTGGTGGAAAGTTGCTGCACATGGGGACCTGTGAAGTAGAAGTTGCCTTCTCCACCGATTGCTCGAGAGAACCACTGTTGGTTGACTATCTCCTCGGGGGATCTGAAAGGTGCATCACTGGTTGTGATCAATGGTCTTCCCTCAAGATCGAAGAGTACCAAGGAAACGATGTCCTAGCGGCTTTCAAGAATCGCGGTGAGTTTGTCTTCAATCTGCTCTTTTCCCAATTCGTTGGTCTGCTTGGAGAGGTCTCTTGCATAGCCTGATATGGTAACGATGTCGTTGATGTAATAGTTCAGATTTGCATTGACTTGTCTGACGATCTCGCGTGTAGAGACCGTGGCATTTTCTTTGATGGTTGATGAGAATTCAGAGTATAAGATTGCCGCAATGATCAAGGTGAATGAGATGGAGACTACGGCGATTGCTATCGTGACTATGGTTTTGATACTCCAATTCTGGGGTAGCCTCACAACTTTTTTCATCTATTTGCCTGTCGGTATTGGGAAGGGGAGATTCCCTCATGGCGCTTGAAACAGAAGCTGAAGTAGTTTGGCTCGGAAAATCCTATTGCTTGGGCTATCTCATACGTCTTCCCTTCTGTTTTGACCAAAAGTTCCTTAGCTCTCGTCATGCGCATGTTGGTGAGGTATTGCACAAAGGAAATTCCCATTTCCCGTTTGAACGTCGAACTGAAGTATGAAGTGCTCACCCCAATCATTTCACAGATTTGGTCGAGTCCGAAACCCACTTCGGTAAAGTGTTTGGCAATGAGGGTTTTTGCTTGTTGGATAAACTGGATATGGGAATTTTCGCGCTGCCCGCTGATGGTGTTTTGTATGGTGCAGGCTAATTTTGCAACCCATCTTCGCGCTTTGCTCAGCGTTGTGAGGCCTCCAAGTTCTGCAAAGAAACCCCGCGAATCTGAGTCTGGGTTGAGTTGGAAGAGTGAGTAGCCGTAACTTTCTGTCAATTCATTCAGTGATGCTACCAGATGTAAAAGGAAAGCCTGAAGGTCTTCAAAGGTAAAGGCTGCAGTCTCTTCCCCAAACAGTTTATACACATGTTCAATCACTTGTTCTTCTGTTCCGAGTTTTACCGATACCAAGAAGTTGCTCAACAACGTCTGTCTTTGAGTTTTATCTTCTTCCGTATGAGGCTTTTCCAAGTCGCTTATGATGAGGATATGCTGTTCAGGATAGAAAGAGCTGTAGTTGAGGGCGGTCAGCGCTTGACGGTAGGATTGAGAGATGGATGAAGGAGTGTGTCCCAAGTTGCCTATGCCAAGGATAATGGGAAAGGGGAAGTACTTTTCAAGATAGGCATGCAGTTGTTCAGCTTTCCTGAAGGTTTGCTTTTTGAATACTGCATCGTAGTGTTCTTTGCCATGACTGTTCCCCGTGAAAATGATGACGATTTGGTTTTCGAACTGGAAGACGATGGATCCTTTCTCTTTCATCAGTACATCTTCTGCCACCTGCAACATTGCCATGGTCTGAAGAGGATCATCCATGGTATGGTCGGTTTCGAAGGTTGCAACGATGAATTCATCTCCTTGCAGATCAAATCCATAGTCATTTGCTTTTGCAATGAGGTTGAAGTCGGAGATTTGGTGTACAGGAGTGAGCAGAGAGACAAGGAATTTCTCTTTGATGAAAGGAAGGGCTTGGTTGTATGCATTTTGCAATCGATTCTGGTCTTGCATGCGTTTGATGTCTTCATCAAGTTGTTTTGCCATCCGTTCCAGAAGTCTGCAGATATCTTCCACTGAAACGGGTTTGAGTACATATTCGCTGACATCATACCGAATGGCTTGTTGTGCATAGGTAAATTCATCATAGCCTGAGAGGATGATGATGGTTACAGGAGGGTGTGAGCTGCGGATTTCCTTGATCAACTCCATTCCGTCGAGATACGGCATCCTGATGTCTGTAATGACTACATCAGGATGGAGTTCTTCTATCATTTCCAAAGCTTCGATACCATTACCGGCTTCACCGACAACCGTAAAATTATAGCGTTCCCAAGGGGTACGGCTTCGTATTCCCTCTCTTACAGCGCTTTCGTCGTCCACCAACAGAATCTTATAAGGCATATCAGATATGGTAGTATGAAAAGGGGGAGGGTGCAAGAAGTTTAGTGGTTGCACCAATGATCAAACATGACCTTGGTTGAACGGTTCATCTCTTCCATGAACGAGCTGGTATGTTTTCTGAAGTAATAATAATCAGCAAGCGAGCCTGTGTTGCCGAATGGCAGTGTACGGGTCTGCTTTCGTTGTTCTTCATGTTCTGAAAATGCTGAATTCAATTGCTCTAAATGTGGTTCATGATAGTAATCTTCCATGAAAATTGCATCTTGAGGACATCGTGGTGTGAGCTTACCTTCTTTTTCGCTTTTAGGGTAACCAAAGATGAGCATACAGGCAGGGACGGTATAGTGACTGAGTTTGAGCAAGTCTCTCGTCTCTTCGAAATGTTCGATGACATCGCCGATGTAACATGATCCCATACCAAGGGATTGTGCTGCCACTACTGCATTCTGTGCTGCTATGATGGCGTCCTGCAAACACAGATGGAGATCTCCCAGCCCTGGAGCACGATACGAAGCAAGGTGTTCTTGTTCTCCTTTTTGAACAGACCCTCCTTCTGTGAAGTAGTTGATCCACTTTTGCATGTCGGCTAAAAAGACCCATACCAACGGGGCTTTTTCTATCATAGGCTGGTTGTCACATAGGATGGACAGTTGGTGTTTCTTTTGCTGGTCTTTTACTTCAATAATTGAATAGAGTGCCATATTGCCTGCAGTTGGGGCCCTCAATGTTGCTTCTTTGAGTAATGCGAGGTGATCACTTTCTATGGGTTTGTCTGAAAAAGCCCTTACTGAGCGTCTTTTGTTGAGTAGCTGCAATGTTTCATTCATGCAAGAGAGTATAGCCCTAGAATACAGGGGATGCCAAGAAGAAGATATACAAATGATAGTTGATACAGTATGATTGCCAATGGACAACGATGTTTTGGTGTTTGCTTTCAGAAGATGCAAGCACCCCTTGATTTTGGTTTCTGCTATCCTTAGAAAGGATGTGGGAACATTACCCTAACGTGAGCTGGCTTGTTGAGCATCAAGGAGACCAAGGAATGAAGACAAAAATATGTAATGAAAAAGGATATATGGGATTTTTCATGTATTCCGTTGGAGAAGGGAGCGTCAGGAAAACTCCTCAGAAAAAAGGAGTTCGATAGATGTCTACGGTACAATGTGTACATGCTTATCGCTATCGATGGTTGATATTACTCTCCTTGATGCTTCTTGTTTTATCGGTTGAAATGCAGTGGATGAATCTTGCTCCCGTAGGGAGGGTTGCTGCTCGGTATTATCAGGATCATCCTACCAATTTTTACAATAATCCTGTTGAATTGCTCTCCTTGGTCTATTTAGTGGTCTTTGTTCTGGCAAGTATTCCAGCTTCCTATGTCTTACACCGTTTTGGCATTAGTCTGAGCATACGCGTTGCTTGCGGTATGATCATCTTTGGCGTGTTTTGCAAATGGATCTATGTGACCAATTTTACCGTGGTGCTTTTCAGTCAGTTTGTGTTGGCCCTAGCGCAGGCTTTGGTACTTAACAGCATCACCGATATCGTGTCCAGATGGTTTCCTATCCGTGAGCGAGGGATGGCAGTAGGTATGGCCTCGGCCGCTCAATATTTTTCCCTTGGGATAGTAATGGTGCTATCTCCATTACTGGTAGTGACGAAGGCAAATTTACCCAATTATGGTAGTGGATTTGATAAGATGATGGGCTTTTATGCTATCATCTGTTCTGTTTTTGCTCTCGTTGCTGCTCTGCTCATCCGTGAAAACCCTCCCTCCCCCTCTTCAATACTCCAGCAAGAACAGAAAGTTTCTTTCATGCACTCTTTTCGAGCAATGGTGCGTATTCCTTCCCTGCGGGGGCTCATGATCATATTTGCCATATCATGGGGTGTGTTCATGACGTTGCTGATCAAGATAGATAGAATCAGCGAGCTTTTAGGTTTTCCTGATTCAGATGGAATATTGGGAATTTCCATGCTTGTAGGGGGAATGATTGGTGCAGTGGTGCTTCCTTCTCTTTCAGATAGGCTGCGCAAGAGAAAGTTGTTTTTCGTATTGTGTAATCTCTGTTCCATTCCCGGTATCTTGCTCTTGGTTTTTTCTCAAGACATCGGTGCCGTGATATATACCAGCAAGGTGAT
Source organism: Sphaerochaeta sp. (assembly GCA_028699215.1). Classification (GTDB taxonomy): domain Bacteria; phylum Spirochaetota; class Spirochaetia; order Sphaerochaetales; family Sphaerochaetaceae; genus Sphaerochaeta. The sequence goes on from JAQVVB010000010.1 coordinate 22,692, forward strand.
TGCACTTATTGGATCAGGCATCATTGGATTTTGTTTGCTTAGTTCAATTCCCATAGGATCTCAATATGCAGCTGAATTGGGGCACAGCATCTCTGAAGAGGTGATTCAGGCAATGTTGTTGCTCTACTCCCAGGCCAGTTGCGCTCTTCTGCTCATTATCTCTTTTATCGCAAGCGGCAAATACTCCGGGCAATTGCTGTCAACGATGGCAGCCTTGTTGTTTGCGGCCATGATCGGGAGTACGTTTCTCAAGGAGAGTGAGGTGATCGTCACTGAAGAAGAGCGATTAAGCCAAGTGATCGAGAAAGAAATCGTGCATCTGCAATAAAATGTTTGATGTATCCTCTGTTTTACCCTACATTTTTGACCAACTGGAAATGATTTTGATCGTCTTTTGTTTTAAGAAAAAC
>JAQVVB010000173.1 GCA_028699215.1 Sphaerochaeta sp.
ATTCCTTGGTCTGCATCCAGGAAGGGAACGTACATAAGCCGCTTCGTATCACGAAGTTACAATCGTACGATGGCCCGACTTTTCATGATGCCACCGATGTAGCGAGTGGGGACATCATTGTTCTTGCCGGAGTCGAGAATGTATCGATTGGTGACACCATCTGTACCAGTGCCTACCCAAAAGCTCTTCCCCGTATCAGTGTAGATGAGCCTACGGTTGCCATGCTTTTTTCAAAGAACATCAGTCCTCTTTCCGGCAAGGAAGGTAGTATTGTAGCTTCAGCTAAGATTTGGGAACGATTGCAGAAGGAAACCCTTCGTAACGTTTCCATCAAGGTTGAGAAAAACCCCGATGATACTTTTTCCGTGAAAGGAAGAGGTGAGTTTCAGATGGCCATCATCGTGGAACAAATGCGCCGTGAAGGTTTTGAACTCTGCGTAGGAAGACCAAGGACTATTTTCAAGACGAATGAAAAAGGCCAGAAGACTGAACCTGTAGAATACTTGATGATCGACTGCCCAGAGGAATCGAGCGGACAGGTCATGGATAAGCTTGCCAAGCGAAAAGCTATGATGAGCGACATCACGTATTCCGGTAATGGAAGAGTGAAGATGAAGTTTGAAATTCCAGCCAGAGGCCTAATTGGATATCATGATGAATTTCTTACTGATACCAGAGGAATGGGCATCATGAATAGTTTCATGAAGGGCTATGAACTGTATAAGGGAGATTTCCCCGATCGTTTCAGTGGTTCACTCATCAGCGACCGAGCAGGTGTAGCTGTGGCTTATGCTTTGTGGCAGCTTGAAGATCGTGGCCGGTTGTTCCTTGTTCCTGGGGATCCTGTCTATGAAGGTGAGATTGTTGGAGAGAGAAACCGTGATATGGATCTCAATCTTAATCCGACGAGAACCAAGAAGCTTACAAACCTTCGTTCTTCAGGGCATGATGATGCTGTGACCCTTACTCCCATAAGCAAGTTGTCCCTTGAACAGGCCATTCAGTTTATTAAGGATGATGAACTGGTTGAGGTAACTCCAAAATCCATCAGAATGTGTAAGAAGATTCTTGATAGCCAACAGCGAAAGATTTTTGAAAGTCGTGGAGAAATTCCTGAGTACTTGCTTAAGTAGCGCTTATAGTAATGCACATATAAAGACCTCCTCGGTGTTCAACCAGGGAGGTCTTATTGCATTACCATGAGAAGGTGTTGTATCAGTCTGTAAGGGTAAGTACGACCGGGGCATGGTCACTTCCCATGATATCAGCCTCAATGGAGCTCTCGACGATGCTTTCCTTAAGCTCATCACCAACCAGCCAATAATCAATACGCCATCCAGCATTGTTTGCACGTGCATTGAACCGATACGACCACCAGGAGTAGGCGTCTGCAAGGTTTGGGTGCAGGTATCTGAAGGAATCGGTAAAGCCAGACTGCAACAGTTTTGAGAAGTGTTCCCGTTCCTGAATGGAGTAGCCGGCGTTCTTCTCATTGGCCTTCGGATGCTTTATGTCGATAGGATTATGAGCTACGTTGAGATCCCCACAGATAAGGACTGGTTTGATCTCATTCAGAGAAGATACATATCCTCTGAAAGCGTCGTCCCAATCCATCCTGGTCTCCAACCGGGCTAGCTTTTCTTGGCTGTTCGGGGTGTAGCAACATACTACATAATACCGTTCAAACTCCGCAGTCACCGTTCTTCCCTCACTGTCCAACGGGTGACCGATTCCTGTTTCTACAGAAATCGGCTCTTCTTTGGAGAAAAGTGCAGTCCCCGAGTATCCTTTTTTTTCTGCAAAACTCCAGTACATATGGTAAGAAGGAGCATGTAAACTAATCTGATCTTCTTGTAGTTTGGTTTCCTGAAGACAGAATATATCTGCATCGCTTTGTAAAAGATAGTCATCGAATCCTTTCTTTTGACAAGCTCTCAGTCCGTTGACATTCCAACTGATTAGTTTCATCTTTCTTCCCCTACATCAAGAATACATGCATGCTCTTGGCTTCATCCAATACTTCTTGAGGCCATACGGAAGCCTGCACTTCGCCAATATGAGCCTTTTTCAAGAGAAACATGCAGAGTCTGCTTTGCCCTATACCACCACCGATGGTTTGGGGAAGTTCACCATTGAGCAACCTTTGGTGCCAATAGAGTTCAGATCGTTCAGGACACGAACGAATATCCAGCTGTCTGAGAAGCGTCTCCACATCTACACGGATTCCCATTGAAGAGAGCTCCAAGGAGTCCCGACGAACAGTATCCCAGACTATGATGTCTCCGTTGAGGCCGACATGATCTTCATCTACCCTGGTTGACCAGTCGTCGTAGTCTGGCGCCCGTCCTCCTTGGCTTACTCCATCAGCAAGAGGAGATCCTATGCCGATAAGGAAAATGGCGCCATATTTTTCTGCAAGGACTTTTTCTCTTTCTTGAGGGGTAAGCTCCGGATAGAGCCTTTGGGCGTCTTCGGTGTGAATGAAGGTGATCTGATCAGGTAGGGAAGCTTGGCAAGAGCCAAACATTTCACTGACGAGGAACTCAGTTCGTTTCATCGCAGAATATATTTTCTTGACGGTCTTTTTCAGGAATTCAAGGTTTCGGTCATGTTTCCCCATGACCAATTCCCAATCCCATTGGTCAACATATAAGGAGTGAATGGCATCGATGTCATCATCGGGCCGTATTGCATTCATGTCTGTATAGAGCCCGGTACTGCTCTTGAAACCCAAGTCAGCGAGTGCCATACGTTTCCACTTAGCCAAGGATTGGACAATTTCCATTTCTTTATTGCCAAGGTTTCCAATTTGAAAGCGGACAGGGCGTTCAATTCCGTTGAGGTCGTCATTTATTCCTGAACCACGAGGGACAAATAGGGGACTGGTTACTCGGCTGAGCTTCAAGCCTCCGGAGAGCTCGCGTTCAAAAGTGTCTTTGATGTACTTGATGGCTTTTTCAGTCTGTTTCTGTTCCATCTTTGGTGTGTAATCGTTTGGAAAGAATGATGGCATAGTCAATAATTACTCCTTGTTCGTAATAGAATATAGTATTTTAATTATGTGTAGAAGCACTGGAAGTCCACCTTTGGGGTATGATATGCTCCTTTTTATGAAAAACTCAATACAATTGTGCATGTTTGATATGGGTGGAGTCCTGGCACTCCATTCCGACGTTACTATGGAAGGCAAGCTTCTTAAGGACTTTGGTTTGTCTGGTTATAGCTCATTTTCTGATCTAGACCCAACACTTCCTGCTTTGTTGATGGAGCATAGCATGGGGAAAATCACTGAGGATGAGATGTGGCATCAATTCACCTTGAAGACCAAAGTAAGTGTTCCTGCACATACAGATTCTTTGTGGTGCAGATATTTCCAACCTGAGCTCAACGATATTGTTCTCTCCCTCATTCAAGAGCTCAAGGAAAAAGGGTTCAGGGTTGTTTGTGCAACCAATACAGAACAAGCACACTATGAGTATCATCGACGTCATGGACAATATGATGTCTTTGATGCCGTGTATACTTCCATAGCATTGCAAAAGGCAAAACCAGATCCTGCATTTTTTGAAAAAATCCTGCAAGCTGAACATATGCAAGCGAATGATGTTTTCTTCTGTGATGATTATCCTGAGAATTGTGAGGCTGCATCAGCTTTAGGAATCAATGCTGTACTGTATACTGATCCTGTGGATTTACGTTGGAAGTTGGCAGATATGGAAATACTATAAGAACGTCATTAAAACAATAGCAATATAAATAGGAATACTATCAGATAAATAGCAGTAATTCGAAAATTTGTTCAGTGAAACAACTTTGTTAAAATTTTTACATAAGCTTGTAAGCTATTTATCGTGTATGGTATCATCTGCATGCAGTTTGATTTAGATTGAAAATGCGAAAGCAAAGAGACGTGAGGTACTTTCCCATTTGTATGAGGTATGAAGCATTAATTAGTGTTTCGATATGCTCAAAGAGGTGGGTGTCTTGGATCTCTATGTATTTCTGATTTGATTAAAGGGTAGGGTAAAATGCAACAGCTTGAGTTTGATACAGATTTTCTTTGGGGGTGTGCTACTGCTAGTTATCAAGTAGAGGGAGCTGTCCAGGAAGGTGGCAGAAAACCAAGCATATGGGATACGTTCGTCAAAGAGCCGGGAAAAATCATGAATGGTGATGATGGATCGGTTGCAGCAGATCAATACCATCGCTATAAAGAAGATATTCAGCTCATGCAAGAGCTCGGATTTCAAGCCTATCGTTTTTCAATTGCCTGGCCGAGGATTCTTCCAGAGCCTACCGGGAAAGTCAACTTGGAAGGAGTGAATTACTATATCCAACTTAGTAAGGAACTCAAAAAAAGAGGGCTTAAAGTAGTTGCTACGCTTTATCACTGGGATTTACCCCAATACCTGCAGGATCAAGGAGGATGGGCCAATAGGGAAACCGCTTATGCCTTCAATGAATTTGCAAAAGTATGTTATGCCTATCTTGGGGATTATATAGATCAATGGATCACCTTGAATGAACCCTATTGTGCTGCATATCTTGGATATAAAACAGGTGAACATGCTCCTGGAATCAAAGATCCTGCTCAAGCTCATCGTGCAGTGCATCATCTTAATCTTGCCCATGGGCTTGCTCTTGATTCGTATCGAAAGAGTGGTTTGATGCAAAGCATTGGCATCACCTTGAATCCCATCATGCCACGTCCTGCGACACGCCGAAAAGAAGATATCTTGGCAAGTGAATATGCCAGAGCATACGAAACCGATGTTTTTCTCCATCCTTTGCTCAATAAAGGATATCCAAAATTAGTGACAGAGGGGCTTGGTGTTTCATATCCTGTTGAATCTGGAGATATGGAGCTGATAGGTCAGAAGGTTGACTTCATAGGGATCAACTATTATCAGGAGGGCGCGGTTGCCTATGATGAAAAAATGCCGTGCAAGTATTCCTATGTACCGGTTTGGCAAAAGGTAACCAATCAAGGTTGGCCGGTTACTCCTTATGGATTGCTCAGGATTCTTCATTACTTCAATGCTGAAAGCAACCATCTTCCCCTCTATATAACCGAGAATGGTTGTGCATGCGATGATGTTTTGGAAAATGGAAGAGTGCATGACCTTTTCAGGTGTGATTATTTGAACCAGCATTTCGCTATATGTAAACAGGCTATCGATGAAGGGGTGAACCTGAAAGGTTTCTTCATTTGGTCTTTCATTGATAATTTTGAATGGGCTTGGGGATATAGTCGACGCTTTGGAATTGTGTATGACGATTTTGAAACTCAGAAAAGATATCCAAAAGATAGTGCGTACATGATTAGGGATTGTATAGCAGGCTATACAGAAATTGTATAAAAATAACCAATAAATATATAGTAATACTATTTAAAAAATATAAAAATGAGATAGAAACAAATAGATTGAATATTGAATAAATATTTAATCTATTTGTTATAAAATAAAAAAACAATTTATATGATAGCGAAATAAAACAAATATCGTAGAAACGATATAGATAATCGTAGTAAATAGCTTATAAAACTATAAAAACGATATAAGTATTAAATTGAAACAAATAAAAATTGGGTAATAAAACATATTAAAAAAACATTTAAAATGTATAGAATAGTAGTTGAAACAATACTGAACCATGCTTTTGAAACATTCTATTCAGTGAAATTATACTTCAACAATGGAAGCAAGAACTTAGAGATAATTTCTTGGGTTCATGGTTATCAGTTGAAAGCGTACCAGACGAGTAAGTACATTGTTTGGTAGTTGCTTTTTCAAGAGAATATACACAGGTAAATTTGCTGCATTGAAATGAAGCCATCCCCAGAAGAGGAGAGGTGGT
>JAQVVB010000174.1 GCA_028699215.1 Sphaerochaeta sp.
AACACTCCAAGTTCCAGTAGGTTTCAGTTCCATGCTCTCTCCTTGATGTCATGTATACCAATATACCAAAAATGAGAGGAAACGGACACCTTCAGATGTTTGAGCCAAAAAAGATTATGAGAATTGCCTAACCATGCAACAGAAAATCATGATATCTCCCTGATGTCCGCTTGTTCGATTGCCTTGACGGCTTTTTTCAAAGACGGGGAGATGGTGGGAGGAAGCATATCTATTCGGGACCACATGAACATATGAAATCGAGCATGTCTTGGTAACAACATTGCATGTAGTTTCATGGAATAGATTGAATTTGCATATAAAAGAGAGTTTGTCCCCATTCTGACAAGTTTGTTTTTTCTAACAGCAAACCCAAGCAACTCTTCTGCCAATACTTGTGCTGTATTCTGTTGTTCCAAAAAAATCTGTTTTGTACCCAAAGAAAAACATCTGCCCTTTTGAGGAGATCCAAATAATGTCCATTTTCCTTCATCAGGTTTTTCTTTTGCTCTTCCAATCAGAACCCAAAGGTTTTTTTGATCATCTTCATGCCAGAATAAAATTCCTAAGGTATGCTTTTTGCCAAACATTCTGTACTCCTTCAGTCTGCAACACCCAGTAATTTTTCTTATCAAAAAGGAGTTTGGAACATCTTAAATGTTCCAACAATCGCCAATTCATTTTCTCTTTTCACAGTATATGTGCTGCAAATGTCATACGTCAATTGTAATACACCAGCAAAATAGTAAAGAATTCTTTTAAGCATAAAATGGATGTTTTTAAGTACAATTCATCGTAAGACAAGGCATGGTTCATAATGAAACGAACAAGTAGAATATTACAAATTTACTCGACTTCAATTTTGACTTTCCTATCGGTTTCCTATATACTACGTGGTTATGGATGATTCTAAACTACTTGTAGAACTACAAATATCAAACAGGGACTTTCTTAGGGTGTATCATTATTCATATAATGCCGGCTTACGGATAACTGTTTCAATTGAAAATGAGGATTCAGTGATTTCCAGCATTCATCTGACACCTTGCTTCGATCCGTTCACAGGAAAACGCATCTCTATGGCAAATACAGATTCGATGACGCTTCAAGCAGGTCTGTCTTTGAAAAAAGCCAATGGGAAAAAGATCGATCATTGTTGTTATTTGGAAAATGGTAATCTGTTTCTTCAAGTTGGAGAAACCCTCAAATCCTGTAGTCTTACCTATGACATGGTTACAGGTATACGAAATCAGATGATTTCGTAGAGATTCATTGTAAAGTCCAAATTAATTTCTGTAGTGCATCAAGGTTCTCTTCTGTAGGAGGGCCTTTTATATATCCTGCTATCTCTCCCTGCTCCTTGACCAACACCAGAGTACTTTGTTCATCAAGAGGAATCCCAGCCTGGTCAGCGAAATTCTCTACATCCGATATGAAGAGAATCGCCACCCTCTCTTTTGGAACCAGATTTTCATAACTCTTCCCTATACCCTTTCTAATTGCTCCTTTTACAAAAAAAGGAATGGAAGCAAGAACAGGAAAATGATAGACCTTCAGCTGATAGGTACGTTCTTCATGAGCATTGAAATACTCCTGCCATGCTATGAGTTCAGCCTGTTGCACTTCACCATTCTTACGATTGGTGCTCATTGCAAGAGCAAAGAGAGCAGGTCCCTCTTGTATCGCATCCTGTGGAAATATAAATTCATCACCTTCTGCGTTTTGTGTTTTTTCCTGAGGAAACGTTGCAGCGTATGCCATATAAGAGAGCAACAAGATGATCATCATCACATTTTTCTTCATAATTTCTTATACAGTATGTACGGAGCTTTGTATAGAATGAAAAAATTGTATCCATTTTATATTGACAAAATGACCAGTTACCATCAATATCTAGATGATATCATATTAATATCACAGAGATGACATATTTTTTGGAGGATCCATCATGAACGAAACCATATCTTCGAGTTCACATGACTATGGCAGTGAAAAGACAGTGTCCAAGCCTACCAATGGGATGCTTTTTCTCATCATGAACTCACTCTTGATTCTTATCTGTACAGGGCTGTTTATTTTCGCTGTCACCTACCCTCTTCCCCTCGTGATCAGAGTATCGGCGATTGTAATTACTTCTGTGCTTGGATTTATCGTTGGACCAATCCTCTATGCAGGACTGAAAGTCATCAAACCTAATGAAGCACTTGTTTTGACTCTGTTTGGAAAATATTACGGAACATTGAGAAAAGAAGGCTTTTACTTTGTGAATCCGTTCTGTACCGCAGTCAACCCTGCTGCAAATACTGATCCTACCACAGGAAATCCCAAGCAGAAGACACAGACAGAATTAATAAAGGCTTCAACAGGTTCAGTTCAGTTGACCAACAAGAAAGTATCCTTGAAAGCCATGACGTTGAACAACGAAAAGCAGAAAGTAAACGATGCCCAGGGAAATCCAATCATCATTGGTGTGGTGGTCATTTGGAAAGTGGTCGATACTGCCAAAGCTGTTTTCAATGTAGATAACTTCATCGAATATCTTTCCATTCAATGTGATTCTGCCCTACGTAATGTTGTTAGGTTGTTTCCGTACGATGCCAGTGAAGAAGAAGATGAAAAATCCCTTCGTGGCAGCAGCCAAGAAGTAGCGCAAGATCTAAAAATGGAATTACAGGAAAAGGTACTGGTGGCCGGCATTGAAATCATTGAGGCAAGAATCACCCATCTTTCTTATGCTCCTGAAATTGCGGCTGCAATGCTTCAGCGCCAACAGGCCTCTGCCATCATTGCTGCAAGACAGAAAATTGTTGAAGGAGCAGTTGGCATGGTTGAAATGGCTTTGAATCAATTGAGTGACAATAAAATCGTTGAACTGGATGATGAAAGAAAGGCTGCAATGGTAAGCAATCTTTTGGTGGTCCTGTGTGGTAATCGTGATGTTCAACCTATTGTCAATAGTGGTACGATTTATTAGGGTATCACAATAAAAACGAAGAGGAACAATGGAAGCTAAAGATAAAGACAAAAAACAACTATTGCTTCGTCTGTCTTCTTCTCTTTGGAAAGACCTGGCCTCTTGGGCTGAAGATGACTTTCGATCCATCAATGGGCAGATTGAATTCTTGCTTACTGAGAGTGTAAGGAAACGAAAGAAAGGACAGACAGAGGATGAAACAATCCCTGAATAGGGAAAGCCCCTTAGGCTGATTGCCTAAGGGGCTTCTTTTCTTCAAGTATCCGGACCTACAGCACACCTGCTGCTTTGAGCTCATTAACGTTCAATGACTTGGCATACGGAATCTCAAGCTTTCCTTCATTCACCAATTTGATGGCAGCACTCCGATAGGGAGAAGCAAGATTCACCCCTGTGATTCTCCAATTGTTATCTGTCTTTGGATAGATGGTTCCTTGTTCTTGAATATGTTGCACCAACATATCACGAATGGAATTGGGGGATTCCCATTCTTTGGTGCCAGCTACCAATTTCTGAGCCTTGAGCGCTGAAGAATACCGATAGTTGTTTACAGCTAAGGTAAGTATCTGGCTGTCACTTAAGGGTTTGCCTTTGAACATTACATTCACTATACGATGACCTACAGGCTTGGAAAGATCAATCTCGTAATCGACTCCAGCAAACATATCATACAGATACCCAGGTTTCTCAGGATTGAAACTTATGGAGATGTCACCGGGGACCCATTGGTTGTAACACGCTGCAGACCATTCCATATAAGCTTTCAATTCCGAACCCGTTACCTGTACTCTATACAGTGTATTGTCATACTTATATATGCCAAAGATAGTACCGTAGTTGATATCCCCTTTCTTGATATCACTGGTATCTGCAAAAAGAGCAGCAGCTGAAACATCCGCACCGGAATTTTTCAATTGCACTGTGTTGATCAGATCCATGACTGCTGTATCTCGGAGTTTACCCTCCGGTATACCCATGATTTCATTCTTCATCTGGAAATCAACCGAAGCCTGACCAAAAACACCACCACTTGTAGATCCGTCGGCAGAAGGGGCTCCTCCACTGATAAAATCGGTTGTTGCCTTGTGGGCTTCCATGATGAAGGCATTTTTCCGAATCAGATCACTCATTTCATAATCGACCATATCGATTACATCCACTGAGCGAGCAATGATGTTTTTCTGCTCATCCAATTCAAGATCGAACCTGATGACTTCCCTTCCCAGGTTCCTTGCACCGCCGACTGCAGTAGTGCCGATAATCTTTTTTACGGTATTGTGATCATGTCCCACCACCAGTACATCGATCTCAGGACATAGTTCAAGAATCTTATTTGCTCCATCACTTCCTGTCTCTTCATCATATTCCGGGTACAACCCAACATGGGAGACAACAACGATTACATCAACCTTGTCCTTTATGATGTCGACTACCTTTTTGCAAGCAGGACCTACAGGAGCAAACACAAATGGATCTGTCTTTTCTCCATCCCAACGTGGAGCATTCGGGTTGGTGAGACCGATGATACCCACTTTGATTCCCGACCGTTCAACGATGGTATAGGGAAGAACTGCCATGGTTCCGTCAACTCGGGCCATGTTTGCAGCCAATACGGGGAAATTTGCCAACACTTGAATTCTATTGATCAGATTTTCACCAAAATTGAACTCATGGTTTCCCAGTGTCATGCTGTCATATTCAAGCAGGTTCATGGCTCTGATAACGGGGTGTTCCCCTTCTCTCTTGTTGTACAAGTCGTCGGTCATGATGTTTCCCTGTATGACATCCCCATTATCAACCAGTATCACATCAGGTACTTCCGAACGAACTTTTTCCACATAGGTCGCGATTCTAGCCATACCGGTATTGGTGGTTTCCTTGTTGTTCTCATAACTGAACCCCCATACGTTACCATGGATATCGGTGGTGGCAAGTATGGTCAATTGTTGGGCTTGCTCTTCAGCAATAGGCATTGCCCAAATAAAACCGATGGAGATGGAGAGTACCATCATGATCAACGTAAAATACTTCAAGCCTCTACTTCTCATGTCTTCCTCCTCAAAAAGGACCGACTATACAAAGAACAGACCTATCGGTCCAATAATGTGTGATGACTAAGTGTAGCACTGCCTCTGTCTGTCCACAAGCTTGACGGTAATGGTTACATTTGAGCTTTTTATGAATATTTGATGCAAGAAGATGAAAAACCGGTTACTTAGGAAAATATTCTTTTACTAACTTCCTTTCCCTCATGAAACGTTGCTTCATATACTATTTTCCCCATGTTGTCATAACGTATCCAAGAACCATGTTTCAAATTCAACGTAAAATTACCTACTTGCCATAGCATGCCGTTCTCGTGATAGAACAACCATTTACCATGCATTGCATCATTGAGCAGCGGTCCTTTGGCTTTTACTATCCCTGTCTTGAAATAATACGTCTTCACATTACCAGCCAGTGATGAAACGATCTGTCCATTGGCATACTGTTCTTTTGTGTTCATAATGAGCTTTCCTATACTTCAAGCACATCAAGAGTGGCATGAAACACGATACGTGCTTTTCCACTGATCTTTACCAATACCGGTTCAGTTTCTGAACTGTAAACCTGCACCTGCATGCCTCCTTTTCTTCCCATAGCTTCGCCTTGTACAATAGAAAAGGATTTACCATTGCGTTTTTTTTCAAGACATCCATACCGGGTCAAATAGGCTCCCAACGGCCCATTTGCATTGCCGGTGACAGGATCTTCCTTGATTTTCGAACGTGGAGCAAACATCCTGCCGGAAACCAGCGATCCTGGCTGTGCAGCATCAAACGTAAAAGCATAAAATCCATTACAAGAGATTTCCTTGCTAAGCTTTGCTAGCAGTACATGATCAACA
>JAQVVB010000175.1 GCA_028699215.1 Sphaerochaeta sp.
TCTGCAAGGATGAACGAGCGCATATCTCTCGGACTGACGATATCGGTTATGAAAGCCCCTTCTGCCTCGCCCCAGATGATGGTCTGCTTTCCCACCCTCAGATCGATATTTGAAAAATAAAAATCAAAATATGCTTCTTTCAAATCGAATAGCAAGGGTTCATTGGGGTTGCTGTATAAAGTCGGATGGATATATAGACGTCCGATATCTCCAAAATACTCATATTTGACATCAACAGTCTGTTCATGCACTGCGATATCTCCCGCCTCAAAACGGAGACTTGCATAGTCACGGACCATGCCGCTGAAAAGTCCCTCACCTGCAAACAGGGGAGGTGCGAGTACCACTGAAATAAGTAATAGCAGAAGAAGCGAGGTCTTTTTGTTCATATCTATCCCCTTGTTCCTATTTTCATCTGTCGCTCACTGAAGAATGAGTCTTCGATTTCAAGATCGAAGGACACCTCATCCATCTGAATTCTCGTAGAAGTGTTTTTCTCCAGATTTCGCATGGTCATATCAGTAATGACCCAGATATCGTCTATCTGTGAAAAGGTGTCGATCGTGAGTGTTTTACCTAACTTGCCGTTTGGAAGATAGAACTCTTTTTTCAAACCGAACCACTCTCCCTCTACCACCCAAGAGAGCGTACGCATATACTCTGCTGTATCTTTTGGAACACTTTCGATGACCAATACCGAATATCCATCGATGGTTTCCGTTCTTAGATAGGTATGGGTATCGAGATCCGGGTGTCTGGTCCCCATATCGTCATAGGTGAAATCTGAGCCCATGAAGGAGTCGTTCTTGCTGTCGGAAGCAATTCTTTTGACTCGTTTCAGAGCGGGTAGGTAGATGTACTGGTCATCCCCTCTGCCATCCTCGTAGCTGAAACTCAGAAAGCTGGTGTTTCTCACATCGCTTGGAGCTAAAAAGAACATCAGTTTTCGCTCTATGCCCTCTGAATCTTTCCGATATTGCACGATGCTTCGTTCTCTGATCGATCCTCGAGAATTGGTCAGACTCATGATGAGATTGGCTTTCATGGTGTCGCCACTATCACGATTGTATACTTCGCTCATGACTTCTTGACCTGTGTAGGTTGCGGCATTCAATGAAGAGAAAACGAGAAAAAAGAGAAGTAAGAGGGTAAGAACCCGTTGTTTTGTACCTGTACGCATGAATGACTCCTTAATATTTGGTTGCATTTACTGACTTTGGAAAAAATTTTCCTTTTCGGTCGAGATATTTGACCAGTACGACTAAAATCGTTAGGGTTCCTATGGCACTGGTTGCCATATTCAAGACGATGAGCGCTCCGACTTGTCTGTTCGGAGGGAATACACTGAACAGAAGAATGGCAAACCCTCCCATGACGGCGATTGCATTGAACACGATGGCTCTTCCTGTATGGACGAAGGTATCGCTGCTGGCCTCTCTTCCCGACATGCCTTCGAGTCGGACATTTGCATAGTGTTCCAAGAAGTGAATGGCATAGTCGACACCGATTCCGATGGCGATGCTGGTTATCAGGGCAGTTGCAGAACTGAGGGGGATACCTAAAAATCCCATGACGGCAAAGTTTACGACTGCGGTAAGCGCAATGGGGACGATTCCTATGATACCCACCCAAAGATTCTTAAAGAGTAGGGCAAGGAGCAGTACGATGATGCCGAATGAAATGATCAAGCTGATGATCTGGCCTTCCAAAAGCAGTTCACTGAATACAAAGGCCTTGTATCCACTTCCGGCGAACCCGATTTCAATACCCTGTGAGGCAAAGAATGGTCGATAGCTATCAATCAAATCGATGAGCTGGCTGAGTACAGCTGAACTGTCGCTCTTTACCTGTACGGTGATGTTTGCCGCTCTGTAGGTGTAATCAACGACTTTTTCCAAGCTCTTGGGGTCTCCTGAGAATTCATAGAGCAACAGGTATTGGGAGATGAGTTCCTGTGAGTCAGGAATGCTGAATTTTCCCTCTTCATTCTCTTCCATGACCAGGTTCATCTGCTTGATGAAGGTGGCGAGGGAGAGCGTGTTGCCTACTACAGCTTCTGCTTCAAGTTCAGCCTGCATTGATTCCATTGCCATCAGTACCTTAGGTTCTTTCATTGTCCCTTCATGCTCACTGCTGAGGATGATGTTCAGGGTGGATGTTCCTCCAAATTTGGTATTGACCAACTGGTCGGTCTGAACGATTGGACTGCTTTTCTCAAAGTTTGCAAGGAAACTGGTATCGATCCAGACCATACTGGTACCCCATATTCCCAAAAGAAGGATGGATAAGGAAACAATGACAATCATCAGAGGATGGTCCACTAACAAGCGTTGGGTTCGAGCAAAGGATTTTGAATTCTGATCAGCGTTTTTCACTCCTCCTCGATGGTGATAGGATGGTTTTCCCAACAAATGGATGGACGCTGGAAAGAGCAACAGAGCGAGCACCATCTCCCCAAGGACACCCAAAGCGGCAAACAACCCGAAGTAACGCACCGGTAAGACTTCACTGCTCATCAACGCAAGAAAGCCTATTGCAGTGGTCAAAGCGGTCATGATGATCGGTTTGGTCATCTGTTTGAGCGTTTTTTCTGCAAGTTCTTTTCTACTTAGATTCGCTTCTTCTTGCATCAAATAATGGATGGTGTTGTGCATATGGATTCCATACGCGACGCCAATTGCTATCAACATGACGGGTATCATGGTATCAACTGCATAGATGGGGACTCCAAACAGAGTCATTGCACCAAAGCTGAGAAGGGTCCCAAAGAGCACAATGATCATGTTCAGAATGGTATCTCTGATGGATCTGAGCAACAGATACAATAGGATGATCATGGTAATGATCACCAAGGGAAACATGATGGCCATGTCCCTTGGCCCTAGTTGAGCCAAAGAAGCTTCTACAATGGGTCTTCCGGCTACCAGAATACGTTCAGGACCTTCCCATTGTTGAATCCAAGTCTCCAATTTTGCTTGCAAGGCTTTGGAATCGGTATGTTCCTTGAGTTCAGCAATAATCAAGGTTGCAGTTCCATCCTTACTGACATTTCTTCCCCAAATCATGGAGTTGGATTCTATTTCCTGTTTGAGTTGCGCAAGGTCTTCTTCACGTTCCACCAAGCCTTCATAAAAGCTTTGGACTTCAAGAAAACCATCATCGCTTTTAATGTTGTCAGCGGTGGCAAGGGATGTGACTCCTCCTGTTTCAATTTCAGAAAACTCTTGTTCCAAAGCAAAAGTGATTGCTTCAATTTTTGACAGTGTCTCTGTATTGTAAATGCTTTGGGGGTGTTCTACGACGAGAAGAATCGCATCCTTTATGCCAAACAGGTTTTCTGCCTCGTCACTTGCAATAAAAGCCGGATGGGTTTTTGGCATATACTCATTCAGATCCGTCTCAAGACTGGCGTTTTGTGCTATGGAAAGTACAAAAACTACGGTAAGGGCAAGGATCAAAGCGAGCACCAAGAAGGGGCGTTTGGCCAGAGTAGTGAAAAATTTCATGATTCCTCCGATTAGTTAACGTTAACTTACATATAGGATGCAAGCATTTCTTTTTCCGTTTTCCTTACTGCAATTCAAACAAGGTTTGCAGACTATTGCAAAGAGCGTCGAGCTGGGCATGAAGGCTGTTTTCATTTTTCTGGAGATGCCATCTTGAAACTGTAAGTCGGATGGTTCCAAAGGTGATGAGTGCGAGTTGTTCAGGGCGAAGATCGGTTCTGCAAAGACCTTTTTCCATGATGGATGCATAGAATGAGGAGAGATGTGATAAATTCCCTTCCAAAAGACCCATGAGTTCAGGTCTCAGTTCTGCATCGACATTGAAGGTTTCTTCAGCAAACAGCATGAGGGTGAAGGCAGCATTATGCTCCAACAGGGAAAACAGATCATCCAAGAAGATTTTCAAGGCTGCCAACGGGGTGTCTGTCTGTTTCAACAGGAGCATGAATCGAGGAGCAAGCAATGTGTTGAGATGTTCAAGGATTGCTTGGAGCAATGCATGCTTGCTCTCAAAGTGACGGTACACAGCTGCTTCCGACACCCCGATGGCTGCTGCTACATTGCGGATCGTCAGCTTCTGGATTCCCTCTGTTGCAGTCAAGTGTATTGCTGCTTCAATAAGTTCTCTTTGTCGTTGTGTCTGCATGAATCCTCCTGATGTAAGTTAACGATGACTAACGTACACAATATTTCCCAATAAAGCAAGAGGGGGAGTTCTTCATTCGCCATGGATTCTTTCGCTTTTCTCCTGAAAAGCTTGCAAGCTTGGCTTGGGGATAGGATACTGCTGGTATGGATATGGCAAAAAGCATGGCTAAGGCAAGTGAGGTTGAGACCTCAAAGGCAATCGTAGAACGGTATCTCTGTTTGCATGGAGAGGGTGCCTACACCTATCGTCCGTTCGTTCGCCAAGGAATTTATCGGAGAAAAGACTATCGGTATCATGCAGATCTCAACTCTTTGCAACCGGATGCTGCATTAGGTGCATACTCCTACATCTGGGGAACCTATGAAACCTCAACATCGATGAATCTGCGGTTTGCCCTCATTCCCTACGGGCCGGTAAAAATCTATGTCAATGGAACGCTCTGCGGTAAAAGCGATATCTTCAGCGAACGGTATCGTTCCAAGCAGATTTTTGAATTGCCGATGGAAAAGGGTACCAACGATTTGGTGCTCCTCTGTGAAAACACCAGTGGAGGATTTGGGTGTGAGTTCGGCACCTGGGTAGGTAAGTTGGATTACTACTTCATGATGCCTTCTCTCTACACCAGTCAGGAGGGATGTTGCTACTCCAAGGCTTCCCTCACTTTGCTTGATGAGATCACCGTCGATGAGCTTAGGATGTTGAAGTGGTTGCCTGAACAGTTTTCCCTGACTCCAGGTGAGTTGGATCTGCAGCAAGTCTTTCCTCAAGCCGAGCTGGACAGCTATGCTGTGGCGGTGACCTCTTTTGCTGTTGAAAAGGAAATGTGGTGTTCTTTTGCTTGCAATGCCGAGCTGTTTTTGGATGGTGAGCCGGTGATGCAAGAGTCCCTTGAGATACAAAAGGGAGAGCATGTCATTTCGATGTATGCAAAAATCGGTGAAGTGCTGAACCTTTCGCTTAAGAATGCAAAAACTCAGGAGGACCTTGAATGTTTTCATCCGTTGCTGAGCAAAGAGGGGCCGTATCGATATGTGATGGCTGGTCCCTTTGCCTCGCGTCCTGAAGGGTTTGAGATACAATATCATGCAAGTTTCAAGACGGATGCAGGGTTGGACTTTTATCATCTTGAGGGAAAGGAAACGTATCTCAGGATCTACAACGACAATCCTCTGTTTGGGCATTGGAACTATCCTTTGGGGGTGACCCTATATGGATTGGTGGAGACCGAACGGATGCTCAAAGAGCGTGATGAAGAGCTTGCTATGCAAATTCATAGGTATCTCGAACGTCACGTCCAGGCAAGTCTTGATCTCTTTGAGTATGCGTTGTGGGATAAACAGACTCTTGGTGGGGCCACAGCCGTTCACCACCTTATGACCAGCCTCGACAGCCTCGATGATTGTGGAAGCTTTGCCTCGACTGTGCTTGAAATTGCAAAGGATCATGCGATAGAAAATCATGAAAGAATAATCAAGGTGGTGGGAGACTATATTTCCCTGCAACAACCCCGCTTATCTGATGGAACGTTCTTTCGCACCGGCTTGATGCATGATTTCCATGAGAATACGATGTGGGTTGATGATTTGTATATGTCAGTGCCCTTTCTCTGCAGGTATGCAGATCTCACCAAAGAATCCCGATATCTGGATGACGCTGCCCATCAGTTCTTGGGGTTTGCCC
>JAQVVB010000011.1 GCA_028699215.1 Sphaerochaeta sp.
TGCCCAATATGAAAAAGAAGGGGTGAACATCAACGAGGCGAAGCAACGACTTGCATATGAACAGACCAAGATCATCCATGGTGAGGAGGAAGCTGAAAAGGCTCTCGCTGCAGCCAAGGCGATGTTTGGTTCCGTATCGCTTGGTTCTGAAAGCAGAGAGGGAATGCCCTCTTTGGAGATTGAAAAATCTGTGCTTGATCAGGGAATTCCTGTTTTGGAACTCTTTGCCAAGACTGATCTTGCTTCTACCAATAGTGACGCCCGACGTTTGGTCACCGGTGGAGGGGCTTGGATTGGCGAGGTAAAAATTGATGATGCCAAAGCCTTGATTGACAGCTCTTATCTTGATGAGTTTGGCGAGTTGCTCTTGCGGGCAGGGAAGAAACGCTACTTCCGGATTATCGTAAAATAACGAATTCAGGGTAATCCTGGGTTCGAGGGAGAATTGTAATGAAGAAAGTTTTTATTCTCATGTTGGTTGCTCTTACGACCCTTGCGGTCGTGAGCGCACAGCCGATGTACGAGAAGCGCCTCACAGACGCTCCCCTCACCGTTCAATTTGCCGTTATGGCAGGCCCTACTGGTTTTTCTTCGGCAGGACTCACAGATGAAAATGGTATGATCAATGACACGCTTAAAGTCGAGACGACCGTATACCCTTCACCTAATGAGGTCATTGCCAGACTTGCCAATGGTGAACTTGATTTTGCCTGCTTGCCTACCAATGTTGCAGCCAATCTTTATAATAAGGGTGTCAAGGCGAAAATAGCTGCTGTCGTTGGGAATGGAACGCTCAGCGTTCTGTCCAGTGATGGTTCTGTAGCAGATGTAGCTGACCTCATGGGTAAAACCGTACATATTCCTGGTGCTGGATCCACCCCTGATCAGATCAGCCAGTTGTTGTTGCTCAAAGCTGGTCTTGAAGTCGGAAAGGATGTGATTCTTGATTATTCGGTCGCTGCTCCTGCTCAGGTCGCCCAGATGTTGATTGCTGGAAAGATTTCTCTTGCAGTGCTTCCTCAGCCTTTCGTTTCCATGGTGCTTACCAAGAATCCAAAGGTTTCTGTTGTTGCTGATATGCAAAAGCTTTATGCTGATATCGTTAAGATTGAAAATTATCCCATGACGGTATTGATGGTCACTGATGCGTTTGCTCAAGCTCATCCACTTGCTCTTGATACCATTCTTGATGCGTATGCATCTTCTGTCGAATGGGTCAATGCAAATGTTGAAGAAGCAGGTGCAGTCATTGAAAAGATCGGCATCATGAATGCGGCTTTGGCTACACCGGCAATTCCTTTCTGTAATTTGGTGTTTGTTCCTGCCCAGAAAGCAAAGGGTGAGGTTCAATCGTTCTATGAGTCCCTTTTTGCATTCAGCCCAGCCTCAATCGGGGGAAAGCTGCCAGCAGAGGACCTCTATCTCTAGAAGGAATCCCATGAAAAGAATGAAGCGGAATCTGGTCTTGTTTGCCTCTTCCTTGCTGTTGCTGTTGTTATGGCAAATGGGAGCGGTTATTTTGGATAGTCAGATTCTGCTTCCCGGGGTTGGCCCTGTTCTTTCAGCGCTTCTTTCTTTGACCAAAGAAGCGCCATTTACGCTCAATCTGTTTTCTACGGTTTTGCGCGCATTCGAGAGTTTTATCATCATTGTCCTCAGCGCTACGATGTTAGGGATTGCAGCAGGAAGGAACAGTTGGTTTTCTCTCATGCTCAAACCGTTCGTTGTCGTGCTGAAAGCTGTTCCTGTCATGAGCATCATTCTTTTGGCCTTCATCTGGTTTTCCAGTGGAACGGTACCCCTGTTCTCTGCATTTCTGATGGGATTTCCAGTCATGTTCGTCCAGATTGAACAAGGTGTTTTGCATCTGGATAAGAATCTTGATCAGATGTGTGACATCTATGACTTTTCTCCACGTATGAAGATTCACCATTTCATCATTCCTTCCTTGATGCCGTTTTTCCTTACCGGTGCAAGGACCGCGCTTTCCATGGTCTGGAAGGTGGTCATTGCAGCAGAAGTACTTACTGTACCGCAGTATGGTGTGGGGTCTAGAATGCATCTCGCCCAAGTGCAGTTGGAAACTGAAAAGGTGCTTTCCTGGACCTTGTTGACTATCCTTCTAACCGCTTTGGGTGATTTGTTGTTTGACGCGATTGTTCTGTTGAGTGTCAGAGTGAAAAAGGCGAAGGATGCAAGGAGGGTGCCATGCGTTTTGTAGAGATAACAAAACGATATGGAGACAATGTAGTCTTCGATCATTTTTCCTTGGAAATTCCCCATCAGACGATACTCTCTGTAGTAGGCCCGTCAGGAGAGGGAAAAACCACCTTATTGCATATGGCTGCCAAACTTTTGGAACCTGACAGCGGAAAGGTCGTTAAGGAACTTTCTGAAGAAGGGCCGGTTAGTTATCTTTTTCAGGAACCTAGGCTTCTGGAAAAAAGCAATGTTTTTTCCAATGTGGAACTTGCCTTGCATAAAGCCTATGAAAACAAGAAGGAACGCTCTGAGATAGCCCTGCATTATCTTGATCTTGTGGGACTTAAGGAGAGTTTATCTCTCTATCCTGCGCAATTATCAGGTGGGATGCGGCAACGTGTAGCCATTGCCAGGTCTTTCGCCCATCCTTCAAACCTCATGCTTTTGGATGAGCCATTTCAAAGTCTGGACATCAGATTGCGATACGATTTGATTTCTTCGTTCGAAACGTTATGGAAAGAAGCCCCCAAGACCACCTTGTTCGTCACGCATGATCCCAAAGAAGCTTTGTTGTTGGGGGATTCTGTCTGTTGTCTCGGCAACCCAGAAAAACCAAAACTTCTCGTAAAAATAGATATTCCCCGCGAAGCGAGGAATATTTCAGATGCAACGTTGCTGTCTTATGAATCCCAAATCGTGGAATCACTCGTCAACGACTAAAGTTCAAGCTTCCAAAGTCCATGCAGATTGCAGTATTCATAGACAGCAAGGGCCTTGTCGTCGTCAACCGCGAATGTAGCATGTGGCTTTCCGTCTACTTTGAGGTTTTTGCGTTGCCCACCGTTTTCAGTCTGGAGGTAAACCCAGCTGATATGGTGTTCACTGGTCATAGGATGATCGACGGCTCCTACATTTACAGAAATCTTGTTTCCTTCAACGGTTACGACCGGTACATGTTTTTCTTTGGCGGCATCAACGGTGTTTGCTTTCAGAAGGATCATTTCTTCACCGCAGCAAGAAATTTTCGGACCTCTGTCGAGAACCTTGGCAACAATGTTTCCGCAATGTTTGCAAATGTAAAATTCTTGTTCTTTCATCAGTAGTCTCCTTATCTTCTATGATACTTGAAAAATCAGTAATCGTACAGTTCATTCTGATCATGAAAGTAATAGGAATACATGCAGAAGCAAGTATCTGTATGGCGTACGTGAAAGTTTTCTCCCAGGAATTGGACTTGTATGCATACCAATGGCGGCTTCTGCGTTGATGATTTCTAGTTTGTACCAAAAAATGATGTTCAATCTGGAAAGATCAATCAGCGTAAAAAAAGGGGCAGACCATTGGTCTACCCCTTGGAATGAACTTGAAACACTGGATTCTAGACATATCCTTGAGCAATCATGGCATCTGAGACCTTGAGGAATCCTGCAATGTTGGCGCCATCGACGAAATTGTTTTTCGTACTGTATTTTTCGGCAACACTGCTGATGTTCTTATAGATGTTCTTCATGATTTGCTGTAACTGCTGGTCGACCTGTTCTGGAGTCCATTGCAAGCGCTGGCTGTTCTGAGCCATCTCAAGACCTGAAACAGCAACACCACCGGCATTGGATGCCTTTCCTGGTGCCAACAGAATTCCAGAATCCATCAATACGTGATCAGCCTCAAGGGTTGTCGGCATATTCGAACCTTCAGCAACCAGCTTGATGCCATTGGCGATCAGGTTCTTTGCATCAAGCTCGTTGATTTCGTTCTGTGTTGCACAAGGGAAGGCGTATTCGGCCTTGACGTCCCAAAGTGGGTTGGTGGAGGATGAACCGTTGTGAGGAAGGTAGGTGGCTTCCTTGAACTGCTGGGCATATTCTGCCATGCGGCCTCGTCTGACATTCTTCAGAGTTTTCACGAAAGCGAGTTTCTTTTCATCAATGCCGCTTGGGTCGATGATCACGCCGCTTGAGTCACTCATGGTCAAAACCTTAGCTCCCATATGCAGCAATTTTTCTACAGTATATTGGGCAACGTTTCCGCTTCCGCTTACCAGACAATCCTTTCCATAGAGGCTCTTGTTTTCTGCTTCAAGCATAGCTGCTGCAAGATACACCAAACCATAGCCTGTTGCCTCCGGGCGGATGAATGATCCACCAAACGAAGGACCTTTACCTGTAAGGATGCCGACGGATTTGTTCTGCAATCTCTTATATTGACCGTACATGTAACCGATTTCACGACCACCGACTCCCATATCTCCGGCAGGGACGTCAGTGTCTTCACCGATATGTCTGCTCAATTCAGTCATGAAACTCTGGCAGAAGCGCATCACTTCTCCATCACTTTTACCTTTTGGGTTGAAGTCACTACCACCTTTTCCACCTCCCATGGCCAAACCGGTCAGGCTGTTCTTGAAGGTCTGTTCAAATGCAAGGAATTTGAGAATGGAAAGATTGACTGAAGGATGGAAGCGGAGGCCTCCCTTGTATGGGCCGATTGCACTGTTCATCTGCACGCGAAAACCGCGATTGATCTGGACTTGGCCATCATCATCAAACCAAGGAACTCTGAACATTATCACACGTTCAGGTTCAACCATTCGATCGAGCACTTTGTGGTATACGATTTGTGGAACTTCTTCGACCAGACTGTCGACGGAGTTCATGAAAGAAGTGACAGCCTGGATGAATTCAGGTTGGTTCGGGTCAAGTTGGATTACGTGATCCAAGACTTTTTGTGTTGCGTCATGCATGAAAAGCTCCTCATTTCTCTCTGTATAAATATGCAGAAAATTGTATATAAGAATACAGAAATCGATGAGTTTGGTAAAGGCTTTAGGTAAAAATAAAGATTGGCTATAAATTTTGAGGTATGCTGAAAAACGAACAGAAAAGGGATGTTGTTGCGTTGTTGCTCAACAAAGAAAGGGGATGTTTGCTCAAATGCAAATTACAGCAAGAAAAAGGTATGGATAAAACATTGTTAATTTTTTTATCCATACCTTGAAAACTATCCAAGTAAAGGTTGTCCGTTCTTGAGACGTTCAATGTTTTGTTTGAAGGGAGGTCTGATGATACCTTTTTCCGTTATGATTCCCGTGATGTTCTGATGTGGTGTTACATCGAAGGAGGGGTTGTAGACATCCATCCCATCAGGTGCAACTTGAGTTCCACCCGGATGCGTCACCTCTTTGCTGTCGCGTTCCTCGATTGGTATGTAGGAACCATCGGGAATGGTGAAATCAATGGTGGATACTGGCACTACGCTATAGAAAGGAACTCCGTAGGCTTTTGCAATCACTGAAAGTGCGAATGTTCCCAGTTTATTTGCAACATCACCATTTGCTGCAACACGATCTCCACCGAGGATGATCAAGTCGATCTTTCCGTCGCGGATGAGTGTTGCTGCAGCGCTGTCTGGAATCAGTTTTGAGGGAATTTTGGCTTCCATCAATTCCCATGCGGTTAGTCGGGCTCCTTGGAACCGTGGACGCGTTTCGTCTGCATAGACAAAGATGTTCTTTGCATCATAGAAAGCAGTCTTGATGACTCCCAAAGCCGTTCCCCATCCAGCGGTGGCGAGGGCTCCCGTGTTGCAATGGGTAAGAATGGTTGCGTTTGGTGGAACGACCGCGTTGCCAATCTCGCCAATGGTTTTGTTTGTCTGAATGTCTTCGCTTCTGATTGCATCCGCTTCAGATTTCAGGCGGGGAAGCAGATGGTCACTTGGTTTCTGTTTAGCCTCTTCATAGGTGTTCCACATTCGTACAATCGCCCATTCAAGATTTACAGCGGTAGGGCGGGCAAGCGCAAGGAAATCACAGGCTGCTTTGAATTTTTGTTCGAAATCCTGAAGACCGGCAAACTGTTTTGCAGCCATGTATACTCCATAAGCTGCACATGCTCCAATAGCTGGAGCTCCTCGGACCACCATGTCCCTGATGGCAAATTCCACATCCTCATAGTTCTTGCACTCGAACAGGGTGAAGGTGGTGGGCAGTACTCTCTGATCTATAAGAAACAGACTGTCGTCTCGGTATTCAAGGGTAATAAAGGATTCATCCATCGTGTATTCGCTCCTAGCGTTTGAGAATTTCTTTCCAACTTGCGTTGGTTTCATCAAGAGTTGTATCGTAATCAAAACCGAGTACCTTACGGTTGTCCATCACCAACTGTCCTTGGCAAAACACGGAATGGACGTCACTTGCCTGGGCAGAGTATACCAAGGCACTGAAGGGATCGTTGAGTGGAGTCAAATGGGCTTTGTGCAGATCAAGTAGAAGCAAATCAGCTTCTTTTCCTACTTCTAGCGTTCCGATCTGATGCTCAAGCCCAAGGGCTTTTGCTCCGTTGATCGTTGCCATTTCCAATATCTGATAGGGTTTCAGGTTTGAAATGTCTCCACTGAAAGCAGTACTGAGCAGAGAGGCTACATGCATCTCCTCGAACATATTCAGATTGTTGTTGCTGCTGGAACCGTCGGTTCCCAAAGCAACATTTATTCCAGCGCGGAAATATTTACCGATAGGAGCGACTCCACTTGCAAGTTTGCAGTTGCTGGAAGGATTGTGCACTACCGAAGCATCAAGGGTTTTAAGCAGGGCGACATCACTCTCTGTAAGGTGGACACAATGGGCCAGTGTACTGGGAACATCAGATAAAACACCGATTTCAAGCAGATATTCCAAAGGCGTCTTATGATTGGCTGCAAGACAGTCTGTGACTTCCTTCAAGGTTTCACTAAGATGGGTATGCATTCTTCGTTGATGCTCTTTTGCCCAATCATGACCATATTGATAAGTCTCTTTCGTACAGGTGTAGATGGCATGAGGAGCGATATCAAGATGGATTCTTCCCCCCGAAACGCTCATGCTCTCTTTCATGACCAGTTCCCGTTCCTGGATTCGTTTCTTTGTGTCTGATAGATCGCCGAACAAGGAGATTCCGATGCAACCTCTGATTCCTCCTTCGTTCACGGCTCGTGCTGTGGATTCCGGAAAAAAATACATATCGTTGAATGTGGTTATTCCACTCTGAATGAGCTCGATGACACCGAGTCTCGAGGCGATCAACACGTCATGGGCATTCAGCTTGTCTTCAATGGGAAAAATTTCTCCCAGCCACTGCTGAAGATTTGGCGCATTGTCCTTGTAATTGCGCATCAATTCCATACTCAAATGAGTGTGCGCATTCACCAGAGCAGGCATTACAAGGAAGGACGATGCATCGATTACCGTATCGGGAGTAAACTCTGCTGGTTTTTCTCCGATGAATGCAATATGTTTGCCATCAATACCGATATCACCGCGTAAGGAGAAGCCCTCAGCGGTCATTGGTATGATTAGGGCGTTGGATAATAGGGTTTTCATGAAACCCATAGTACCACGAAGCTTGCTAAGCAGTCACCCTGTTCCTTTTGATTTTTTTTGTACTGGTCATGTCCATCGGCATATCCAGAATCGTGAGTTTGGAAATTTTCTTGTATCCCGATAACTTCAGGTTGACTTCCTTGATGACTTTTTCCAGATCATCTTTTACCACCGCCTTGTTTTCCTTGTAATAATCGGCATTGGGATAAATGACTGCTTCGATGCACTCTGCAGGAATGTTTTTCTTTTCTTGGTATCCCCGGATAAGGATCTGTTCGACTTGGGTGTAGAGTTGGAACATGTCCTCAAGTTCTTCAGGATAGACGTTTTTACCGCCTTCGGTAACGATGAGGTTTTTTACTCTGCCTTTCAAATAAAGATAGTTTTCCTTATCAAGATAGCCTAGGTCTCCAGTCTTCAGGTATCCATCTTCATCGAAGAGCTCTTTTGTGTGTTCTTCATCATGATAGTACCCGCTGGTGACATTCGGTCCTTTCACCAAAATCTCGCCGACTCCCTTTGCATCAGGATTTCCGATTTTCAAATCAATCAGAGGAAATACCATGCCGACGGAGTCAATCTTGAAATGGCTGACTGGATTGAGCGTTAGAATCGGGCTGGTTTCGGTCAACCCATACCCCTGGATGAAGTCGATGCCAAGTTGCTGGTATTGCTTGAATACTTTCGGTGCAAGGGGGCCCGCTCCACAAATGCAGATTCGGTTTTGGTCCAGACCCAGTTTGCTCAAGAGCATTTTGTTGAAGAATTTTCTAAGGGGATTGCGATTGAAGTATTTTTTGAAGAAACCATTGATGAACATCAGAAGGTGCACAAAGGTATTGACGAAAACACCCTTTTTTTTGACTTGCTTCATCATCCCTGCAAGGATTTTGTTGTAAAGCAGAGGAATTCCCATGAAGGTGGTTACTTTCCCTTTGGTAAGGTCATTGATCATCTTGGAAACCGCCAGTTCATGGCCGAATACGCATTCTGCTCCATGTTTGAGGGTTTCCAAGAAAACTGCTGTACAGCAGTACGAGTGGTGGAGTGGCAAAAGAGCATACAGTACATCAGATTCAGAAATGCTCAAAAAGACACCATCACATGCCTGATAGATGTCACTGACAATATTGTTATGAGTAAGTACGACACCTTTCTCGTTTCCTGTAGTACCGCTGGTAAAAAGAATGGCCGCGACATCCTCACCTCTGCTCTTGATCAAGGGATGGATTTCCTTCGCCTGCAAATCGTTGATGTGTGGGTATGATTCACTCTTCCCTGAGAGGGTTGCAATGCCTTTGAGGCCGTTGAACCAAGGATCTTCTTTGGATAAGGAGTCGAGAAGGGGCTTGTCACAGAATAGAAAGGCTGCATCACAGAACGCACTGAGTGTTGATACTCGTTCACTGTGCATCTGATTATCGAGAGGAACTACGATTCCTCCGCAGTAGAGGGTTGCAAGGTAAGCAAGAGCCCATTCTGGGCTGTTCTTTCCTGTGATGACTACCTTGTCCCCTTTCTGCAGGCCGATTTCCTGTAGATAGGAGCCGATTCGGATCATTGCATTATTGACATCTACATAGTTGAGTGTAATGCGGTCAGGGGTAAATACAGTAAAACAGTTTCTCTGTGGAAACTTGTTGAGGCTTATGGTGAACATATCTAAAATAGTGGGCCACTGTCCTTCGAACAGATTTCCACGGTATTGGTCAAGCTCATCCCAAGAATGGTTCATGTAGGTAATCTCCAAAAAAAACATATGATAGAAACATACTATTGTTCCGTCATATACAGATTTTAATAAGATTTTTACAGAAAGTGGTTTGTTTGTCAATCAAAAACATAAATACTTTTAATAATTAGAATTGACTGAATAGTGTGTTTTTACTATTTTGGGAAAAAACAATCGAGTATCGTGCATGAGAGAAGAAATGTCATGGTAAACCACATCGCTGAGACGATTAAGGAGTTTCTCATCATTGCTGCCACTGAGCAACGCGATTGTGTAACCTGCTTTTGCTTTCTTGGCCAGTTTCATATCGGTTTCAGTATCTCCTACCATTGCAACTTGCTCGGGTACAAGGGAAAAACGGGAACAGAAGGCTTCGAAAGCCTGAGGATGGGGCTTTTTTTTGTATTGGCTGTCGCGGGTGCTTAAAAAATCCACCATAGTATCAATGCCCATGAGGTTGAGAAAAATTTGGGTGGAGCTGGTGGTGTCACTGGTGATTATCCCGATGTGATAGCCTCTGGATTTCAAATGGGAAAAGAGTTCTTGTTGAACAGAGAAATCCAGGGTCTTGAGTTTTTCCTGGATGAGTTCTTCACTGTTCTTCACGTTTTCGAGATATACCTTGAACGCTTGAATGGGTTTTATTTGGTATCTGAGACAATAAAGCAAAAAACGTTTGAGAATAATGTGTTTTTTATGGGTGAATACCAGACCTTTTGGAATGCAGTTACCCTCTGTATCTATACCCATGAGGTTGAGCATTGCAATCTTAGCAGGAGTCTTTTCACTTTTTCCCATGGATTCAAAGGCTTGGTTGATGGCTTCACTAAGTACCTCTGCCCATACTTGGGCATAGTCGAATAGGGTTCCATCCTTATCGAATATTATTCCTTTGAGTTTGTGTTCGTCTTGGATCATTTTGTGGTATCATATGCGAATTTAAGTATCTATGACTAGTGGAGGGCATGATGAAAGAACTCGCAGAGGCAATGGTGCAACGAACCCTACAGTTGAGGGAGCAGGTGGAATCCTTGAGGTTTTCCACAGACTATATCATATATAACCCTTTGCTCTATGCCTGGGATGTTCATGAACAATATATTCGTAAGTATATGAGTGCTCCCATCGAGGCTCTGTTTCTTGGTATGAATCCCGGTCCCTTCGGCATGGCTCAGACAGGTGTTCCTTTTGGTGAGATCACTTCGGTCAAGACATTCTTGAAGTTGGAAGGTGAGATTGGAAAACCACCATATGAGCATCCTGCCAGACCCATTCTGGGATTGAATGTAAAACGCAGTGAGGTGAGTGGCAAACGTCTCTGGGCATTGTTTTGTGAACACTATGCAGACTCGACTTCATGTTTTTCCCAGATAGCAGTCACCAATTACTGTCCATTGGTTTTCATGGATCGTGGAAGTACTGGAAAGAACATCACTCCGGACAAGCTGCCCAAGACTGAAAGGTTGGCGCTCGAGACCATATGCGACAGCTATTTGCATGATGTGATTATGTTGCTGCAACCCACGTATTTATTGGGAGTAGGCAAGTATGCAAAGGAAAAATTCCAAAAAGTGGTAGGTGATCAGGATACCTTCATCATCGATTCCATCATCCATCCTAGTCCAGGAAACCCAATGGCCAATACTGGTTGGAATGAGAAAACCAAACTGAAGTTGGTGAGCATTGGTTTATGGCAAAAATAATACAATAAGAACTTATATCGTTTCTGTATATATTATCGCTTAGGGAAGGGTAAATTGTATAAATAATAGCTGTGAGAATATATAAAATGAAAATCATACTAGACAATAGACTACCTCTTTGATACTCTTTGGGGTATGAGAAATGAAGAATCTTGTCTTGCCTATGCCAAAGTTAATTTGCACTTGGCGGTCGGGACTCCTTATGCAGACGGATACCATCCAATCGAATCGATTTTCGCTTTGGTTGATGTATTCGATGAGTTGACATTTTCCTGGGAAAAACGAGACAAGTTTTCTGTCGAAGTGTTTGGGTTGGAGGCGTACTGTTCCAAGGGGAGTGATACGCTTACCAAAGCAGCCAGACTTTGGTATGAAGCGTCAGGTTTTTCTTTAGATCTGAAGATTCATTGTAAAAAGAACATTCCGGTGAAAGCTGGCATGGGAGGTGGGTCAAGTGACGCGGCTTCCTTGTTGAATATTTTACAAAGAATTGCAGAAAATTATGCGCTGAGCCAAGAAAAACTTGCTTCTGTTGCATTGCAGGTAGGTAGTGATGTTCCTTTTTTTCTTTCTGGATATAGAATAGCATCGGTTGAAGGGAGGGGTGAGAAGATCAGAAAGCTCCCTCCACGGAAAATGGATGTCCTTATTGTAAAGCCCGGTTCGTATGCTATTTCTACGTCAGCAGCATACAAAGCAATAGACGCAAAGCGTGCTGATGGATTTTTCGTTGTTCAAAGGGGCTTGCAGGAAATCATAGATTGTTTTAAAAAAGATTCACTACTCTGGAATGGTATGCTATATAATGATTTCCAAGAATGTACCGGGTATCCTGAATTTTATCAGACGCTGGAGTCCCTGGCTGGAGGGTATGAGGGTTTTGGGAGTCTGACTGGGAGTGGATCCTGTTGGTTTTTTATCAGTGAGCATCAACAAGGAGTACAAGGCTTGTACAATGATATTCGTGATCATTTTGCAAACGATGTAGAACTTTGGCATACCCATCTGGTTTATTAGATTGTACCGATTTGTTTCAAAGAGCATTTTTTGGAGGTTTTTGTGGACATATCAGAAGTACGTGTTCGAAAAGTCAATCAAGCTGGGAAACTGAAGGCCTATGTTACTGTGACTTTTGACAATCAATTTGTCGTGCACAATATTAAGGTCATTGAGGGAAGAGATGGAGATTTCATTGCGATGCCCAGTCGTCAATTGGCGAATGGGGAGTTCAAAGATGTTGCCCATCCCATCAGCAGTGAATTTAGGGACCATCTTCAGAAAATGGTGATGGAAGCGTATGCCTTAGAGACAGAAGAAGCTACAAATAGCGAGGAAGTTCAATAACCGCTAGACAAAGGATTTGATTTCGGTTATTGTCGTATCCGTCCTTGGGAAGTCGCCAAGCGGTTAAGGCTCTGGTTTTTGGTGCCGGCATCGGGGGTTCGAATCCCTCCTTCCCAGTTGCAAAAAAGCAATCCTCTTAAAGGGATTGCTTTTTTGATATATCCCTCTATTCCCTGTGTGGTACTTGCCCCATAGGTGAAAGATGGGATAGTATTATTATTCAGTGGGTATCTTGGATGCCTAAAAGTTATGGTAATTGGATATCTCTTAAGATAGTCCAATGAGAGTGCAAGGAGCATTGTATGTCTGAAAAGAAAAGTCTTTCCGCACTGGAGAGAACCTCTGACTTCGGTTCAGCCGGGTCACGCCGTGTAGTTCGTAATAAGCGCATTCCTGCAGTCATTTATGGTAAAAAGGCTCCCGTGCATATTACCCTTGATGCAAAAGAGTTCAACTTGAAATTGCGCCACTTCTCTGAATCTGCAATTTTGAAGATTGATGTACAGGGCAAGAAGTATGAATGTCTGATGAAGGATTTTCAGGAAGATTTGATGCGTGGTGTTATCAAGCATGTTGATTTCTATGAAGTAACCCGCGGTCATGTACTGCGCGCCTTTGTTTCCGTTACCCTCAAAGGAAACCCAATTGGAACTCGCGAAGGTGGTGTTCTTGATCAGGTCATCCATGAAGTTGAAGTTGAATGTTTGCCAAAGGATCTTCCTGAGACCCTCGAGGCTGATGTCTCCGGTTTGAAGTTGAACCAGGTACTCCACCTCAACCAGGTTGTTGTTCCTGCAAACGTCAAGATTCTTGAAGACCTTACCAAGACTGTAGCTTCTGTGAAGTCTGTAAAGGCTGAGGCTGTAAAGGCTGTTGAAGAGGCTGAGGTCGCTCCTGTTGCTGAAGCTCCTGCTGCTGCCAAGGAACCTAAGGCCAAGAAATGAAGTTGATCCTTGGACTGGGTAATCCTGGTACCAAGTATGAACACTCCCGGCATAATGTCGGTTTTGATGTGGTTGAACAATGTGCAGCGTTTTTTCAGGTTAGTCTGAAAAAACGCTGTTTTCATACCTACCGTCATGCAAAACTGCAAATGCAGGAAGAAACGTACACCTTGGTACAACCGCTTACCTTTATGAACAATAGTGGTCTGATGGCGAGAGACTTTCCTGAAGTTGAAGGTAAAGACCTGATTGTTGTCTGTGACCAGATGGACCTTCCTGTAGGAATGATTCGAATTCGCGAAGGCGGATCATCAGCTGGCCACAACGGTTTGAAAAGCCTTATTGAAAACTTTGGCTACAGTGATTTTACCCGTATCTATGTCGGTATTGGACGTCCTGCTTCTGGAGTTTCCGTAATTGACCATGTGCTCTCGAAAGAATCTGATTTGCAAGCCCAATCGGGTATTGATCTTGCTGCCCATGCTTTGATTGACCTAATACAAGGAAAAAGCATTGAGGAGGTGAAATTTGCCTACAACCGACGTGTCCGTCCTCAGTGAGGTCGCTCGTTTTCTTGATGAACATCGTGTGGATCGTGCAAAAAAGTTTGCAGTCGCCTTCTCTGGAGGCAGTGATTCCCTATCTTTGCTGATCGCTCTTTCTTCTTTGGTTGCAAAAGACTTGTTATATCCTCTCTATGTGAATCATAGGATTCGCAGTACAGAGGAGTTGAACTCTGAGATTGAGCTCAATCGTGTAAATTGCCAGAAACTGGGATTGCCGCTTACAGTCCTTGATCTTCAGCAGGGACAGGTGACGCAGACCTCCTTGCATCGTCGTTGCGGCATCGAAGAAGCTGCCCGCACATTACGATATGAAGCACTGTTCGAAGCATGTGCAAACATCGGATGTGCATATCTTGCCACTGCACATAATGCAGATGATCAGATGGAAACAGTGCTTACCAGGGTATTCCAGGGGAGCAGCATTGCTTCCATCGGTGGCATTGAACCTTTGCGAAGTGATTTCACCCACCATACAATAGTATTGCGGCCGGTTCTCTTGCTTAGCCATCGACAGTTGCAGGTTTTTGTGCAGCAACAAGGCTTTTTCTGGTCTGAAGATTCTACGAATAAAGACGATGGTTATCAACGAAACGCAATAAGACATACCATTTCCCCTGCCATCCATGCTCAATTTCCTCAGGCATATGCTGCCTTGGCCCGACTGAATCTTCGGGCTCACGAAATTGCTGCGCTTTTGGACAGAATGACTGAACAAGCTTTAGGAAAAGTGGATTTTGGTTCTGACGCCGGGATGGCTTTGGAGTCTTTTCATGCTTTAGAACCAGCAATTCGTGACAACGTGCTTTTTAAGATGTACAATCATATTGAAAAGAGTAGGGGATCTCGTCTTAGATATGCTTCGGTGCAGAGAGTCCGGAATCAACTGGAAGTGAGTACTGAGCAGAGTAGGTGGATTATCCATAGTGGGGGAACGGTCGTCCAGCTTTCGCAAGGATACTTTTCTTGGAGTCTTGAGGCTGTTCCCTACAATTTTTGTATCTCTATGGGTAAAGATTTTTCTGCAAAAGAGATTGATCTGGAAAATGGTGTAGTGTTTTCTGTTGTTCCTGGAACTGTAGAATCAGACGTCCGTAAGTTGCGGATTGAAGCTGGTCTTTTGGTTAATCCTGTACTCCGTTCTCCTTTGCATGGAGATAAAATTGAGCTCCAAGGGAAAACTGTTTTACTTTCCAAACTCTTTTCCGAGTGGAAAATCCCAGCGGAATTACAGCTCTGCATTCCTGTCTTGGAGGATGTACATGGCATTGTTGCTGTTTTTGGTGATTTTCTTGGAGGACGGGATAGACTCTGTAATAGGTACAAAACTCCCCTTGTCGGAAGGGTGACAAATATATATAGTGTTAACAAAAGGAACGGAAGCAGTGAAATTCAGAAAAGATAATCAAGAACCTGATAAAGAAAAAAAGACCGATAAAAACGATAGTAATAAATTCTGGCAAGGCCCCTCAGATGATGGTAAAAAGCCGTCTTTCAGACCTCAAAATAATCCAAAAAATCGTTTTGCGTTAATGGTGTTCATAACCTTGACCATAATGTTTGGCTATATGTTTTTCGATAGCGCCAACTCAGCTAAAGACCAAGTAGTTCCCTATACTACCTTTATTTCTTATGTAGAGGCTGATCAGGTAAGTAGCGTCGAAATCAAGGAACAGTCCCAGATTAGGTTTGTCTTGAAGAATGGCATAGCCGCTCAGACCAGGATTCCTTATTTTGATGAAACGTTGTTGGAAAACCTGAAAGCGAAAAAGGTCTCTGTTACAGGTTCCGTACAAGAGATTTCCATTCTGCAGGTCCTGTTGCAATTGCTTCCTTGGATTATTTTCATAGGCTTCACCATCATGTTGTTCCGTCAATCAAGTGGCATGAATGGAAAGATGATGTCCACTTTGGGAAAAAGCCGTGCAAAAGAGTATATGGATAGTGATACAAAAACCACATTCAAGGATGTTGCCGGCCAAATCGAAGCAAAATATGAGCTTGAAGAAGTAGTGGAATTCCTGAAGCATCCCGATCATTTTACCAAGGTTGGGGCAAAGATTCCCCGTGGTGTACTACTGGTAGGTCCTCCTGGAACCGGTAAGACCTTGCTTGCCAAGGCTGTTGCTGGTGAGAGTGGCGTCGCCTTCTTTCACACCAGTGGTTCAGATTTCGTAGAGATGTTCGTTGGTATGGGTGCTGCTCGCGTTCGTGATTTGTTTGAACAGGCAAGGAAACATTCACCTTGTATCCTTTTTATAGATGAGCTGGATGCCGTCGGTCGGACCCGTGGTGGTGGCTTAGGTGGTGGAAATGATGAACGTGAACAGACTCTGAATCAGATTCTTGTTGAAATGGATGGATTCTCCACTTCAACCGGTGTCATCGTCATGGCTGCAACCAACCGCCCTGATGTACTTGATCCTGCTTTGCTTCGACCAGGTCGTTTTGATCGGCAGGTTGTTGTTGATCTTCCCGATATCCAGGAACGTGAGGATATTCTGCGAATTCACTGCAGAAAAATCACGCTTGAGGATGACGTGGATCTCAAGCGGCTTGCACGGGGTTCTGCTGGTACCAGTGGTGCCGACTTGGCCAATCTTGTAAACGAAGCTGCTTTGTTTGCTGCCCGGAAAAACAAGACTACTGTTTGCATGGATGACATGGAAGAGGCGAGGGATAAGATTCTTCTTGGCGTTGCCAGAAAGAGTCGTGCCATGACTGATGATGAGAAGCTTGCTACGGCCTATCATGAAGCCGGCCATACCCTGTTGCACTACTATTTGAAGAATCTGGATCCACTGCATAAAGTGACCATCATCCCTCATGGTCGGGCTCTTGGTCTGACGGTGAGTCTTCCTGAGCGTGATCCGTATACCAAGAATCGTTCAATGCTCATAGATTGGATCAAGGTGTGTATGGGTGGATATGTTGCCGAAGAGCTTGTCTATGGTGAGACTACCACCGGAACCAGCAACGACATCAAGCAGGCGACTGATTTAGCTCGACGGATGGTTACTGAATGGGGTATGAGTGGGTTGGGTTTCGTCAATCTTGCAGATGAATCGGAACCGTTGTTCCTTGGACGGGAGATTACCCAGCATAAGGATTACAGTGAAGATACAGCTCGGAAGATCGATCAGGAAATTCATGAGATTCTTGAAGAGGCTATGAAGGAGACCAGGGATATCCTGTCACTCCACCGGGATCAGCTTGATCAGCTAACCAAGGAGTTGGTTGAGAAAGAGACGCTCGACGATAGTCAAATCCGAATTTTGCTTGGGTTCGAACCTTTGCCTCACTATAGTGAGAAGGTTGAAAAAAGTAAGCTTGAAGAAGTGCCTGTAGAGAAAGCTGAAGAAAAAAAAGAAAGTGAAGCTCCTTCTGTAGATGAGAGCAGCAATGAAAGTAAAGAATAAGGATAATTATGTCAGCTGATGCTAACCTTACGAGAAATTTTTGCATTATTGCCCATATAGACCACGGTAAGTCTACGCTTGCCGATAGGTTCATTGAAATGGCCAAACTGGGGATTACCAGAGGACCATCACAAGCTCAGATCCTTGATAATATGGATATTGAGCGAGAACGGGGTATTACCATAAAAAGTCAGGCTGTAACCATTCCTTATACAGCCAAGGATGGTAAAACCTATCGATTGAATCTTGTTGATACTCCTGGACATGTAGACTTCTCATATGAAGTGTCCCGAGCAATAAGTTCATGCGAAGGTGCATTGTTGTTGATAGATGCTTCTCAAGGTGTTGAAGCCCAGACAATCGCCAATCTGTATATGGCCATAGAACACAACCTTACGGTTATTCCCGTCATCAACAAAATTGACTTGGCCTCTGCTGATATTCCAGCTTGTCTTCATCAGATTGATCATGATCTTGGTCTTGATAGTGACATGACTGTTCAGGTAAGTGCAAAGACAGGTCTTGGCGTCGATGCGTTGTTCGAGGCAATTGTCGAATACATTGAACCTCCGAAAGGAAGTGATGCCGCTCCTCTCCAAGCTTTGATTTTTGATTCTCACTATGATGCTTATCGAGGGGTAATCGTGCATTGTAGAGTAGTCGAAGGTGTCATGAAGGTTGGTCAGGAAATTCGGTTCATGCACAGTGATGCAACGTATAAACTTGAAGAGGTGGGTATTTTCCAACTTGATCTCATCAAGACGGGAGAGTTGCATTATGGTGATGTTGGCTACTGTATTGCTGGAGTGAAGACCATCAGCGACATTAGAGTTGGTGATACCGTTACTTCGGTTGTCAAACCTGCTGCCCATGCTCTACCTGGCTTCAAGGATGTCAAACCAGTGGTGTTCAGTTCCATTTATCCCGTTGATTCAAATGACTATGAAGAGTTGATAAACTCCATTGAAAAGCTGAAACTCAATGATGCTTCTCTCGTCTATGAGAAAGACTCTTCAGCTGCTCTTGGGTTTGGCTTTAGGTGTGGTTTCCTTGGGATGTTGCATCTTGAAGTTGTGCAGGAGCGCATTGAACGTGAGTTTGATCTTTCCATCGTCTTTACCAGTCCTTCAGTAAAATACATCGTGCATATGAAGAATGGGGATATAGAGTACATAGACAATCCTCTTGAGTACCCGGACCCCATGCGCGTTGATTATGCTGAAGAGCCCTTCATTCAGGCAAGTGTCATCACTCCTACAGCCTATGTTGGTCCCATCATAAACCTCTGTATGGAAAAACGTGGAGTCCAGACGGGAATGAACTATCTGGATGAGAAGCGGGTGGAATTGGTGTATGATATGCCTCTTAGTGAAGTGCTTTTTGATTTCTACGATCGTCTCAAGTCCATTTCCCGTGGATATGCGTCCTTCGATTATGAGGTGAAGGGATATAAGAAAACGGATTTAGTCCGTTTGGATATCCTGGTCAATGGAGAGCCTGTTGACGCCTTGAGCCAGTTGGTTTTTCGTGGTAGCAGCCAGACCCGAGGTAGGCAGGTATGTGAACGTTTGCGTGGTGAAATTCCACGACAGCAATTCAAAATTGCGATACAGGCAGCCATCGGAGGGTCTATTGTAAGTAGAGAGACCATCACCGCATTCCGCAAGGATGTAACCGCCAAATGTTATGGTGGTGATATCAGTAGAAAGCGAAAACTCCTCGAAAAACAGAAAGAAGGCAAGAAGCGAATGAAAATGGTTGGAAATGTTGAGATTCCTCAGAGTGCATTCTTGGCTGTTCTTAAAAGTGATGACTCCTCTTCTTAACTGATTTTCTTTCAAAATTGTTGGTTGTTGCTGATCCAAAGGGGGTGTATACTTCTGAAAAGAAACTATGTACCCCTATTGGAGAGCACTATGCTGACAAAACAAGTTATTGGCACAACGGCAGATAATGAGCCGATTATACTGGTTACCCTTACAAGTGGAATGTATGTTGCAGAAATTCTCAGTCTCGGGGGTGTCTTGCGAACCCTGAAGACTCCTGATCGGAACGGTGTGGTTCGAGATATTGTTCTGGGCTTCGATGATCCATTGGACAATTTACGGTCAACTACCTATTTTGGTCAGGTTGTCGGCCGGTTTGCCAATCGAATCGCGAAAGGGCGTTATATGCTTGATGGAGTCTCCTATCAAATGGAGACGAATGATGGCCAGAATTCCCTGCATAGTGGCAAGAGTAATTTTGGCTGGAAAAACTGGCACATGGAGACATTCGAATGGGCTGGGGATCCTGGAGTGGTCCTGAGTCTGTTCAGCCCGGATGGTGATGGCGGAATGCCGGGTGCACTCAATTGCACTGTCAGCTATGTACTGAGACAAAATGGGGAGCTTCTGATTGATTATGAAGCTACTTCTTCAAAAAAGACCATTATCAACATGACCAATCATAGTTATTTCAATCTGGGTGGTGCTGCCAGCGGTACGATTCTCAATCACGAAGTGAAGCTTAATTGTGATCACTATCTGGAAGTCGATGATCAGCTCATTCCTACTGGAACGATACTTCCTGTTGCAGGTACAGCTTTTGATTTCACCTCTCGAAAACCGATTGGCAGGGATATTGAAAAAGCCGGTGGATATGATCACTGTTTTGTAATTGCAAAACATAATACAAAGTTATTTGAATTTGCAAATATCTATGAACCGGTATCGGGAAGGACCATGAGCGTCAGTACAACACTCCCATCAGTACAGATGTATACATCAAACTTCCTTTGCGGGAAGGAGATAGGCAAGGGTGGTGTAGCATATCCAAAACATGCCGGCGTTTGTTTTGAAACGCAGTTCTTCCCCGATAGCCCAAACCATGACAATTTTCCATCATGCATTTTAGACAGTTCATCAATATATAAACATACGACCGTTTTCACTTTTGGAGCAAAATAGTGCAATACAGCGTTTGCTTGGACGCCCTTTTTCAAGGTCAGGTCACAGCTGATATGCTTTTTAGGCTAAAACAGCTTGGCTATGATCTTGTGGAATGGGGTGGTAATGAACAGAGGGATATTGTTTCCTATAAACAGATGCTTGAGGATTCAAGATTACTCTGTTATGGCTTTTCTTTGCCTGAGATTTCCTTGGTTGATGCTTCCTGCCATACTCAATTTGTTGAGGCACTCCATCAGGGGTTGGAACAATCGGTGTTGATGGGGAATAATCTGCTGTTCTCTGGTGTTGGGCAATCGATAGATATTTCTCACGAGAGCCAATTGGAAAACTTGGTGGTAGGTCTCGAGCTCTGTCTTCCTTTGTTGGAAAAATTTGATCGAATTTTACTGATCGAACCAAGAAACACCCGCTTGGAGAATAAAGGATATGCCTTGAGCCGTAGCGGAGATGCTGCTGCTGTTTTGAAATTGGTTGATAACCCTCACACCCGGATGTTGTTCAATATGTATCATCAGCAGATCAGTGAAGGGAACATTCTTACGAGATTGGAGAAGTATCTTCCTTATATTGGTCATGTTCGCGCTGCAGGAGTCCCTAAAAGAGCCGAATTGGATACAGGAGAATTGAGTTATCGCAGGATTTTCTCAGCTTTGGAGGGAATGGGGTATACATTGAATGTAGGTTTGGAGTATTTTCCCAAAAGACCCCCGTTTGAGGGATTGGAGAGTTGCATGCAGTGGAGGAATATGCGGTGAAAGATGTAAAGATCATTGGGATAACCGGTGGATCAGGGTCAGGGAAATCAACGATTGTCAGAAAGATCGGTGAAGTTTGCTCGGATTTCGTTTTTATTCCCCAAGACAATTACTACCGGTCTGCCACTTTCATCAGCAATGAGAATATAACGGCTTTCAATTTTGACCATCCTGATGCCTTCGATATGGAGCTTCTCTATGAACATCTGGATTCGTTGAAACAAGGGAAATCAATTCAGATGCCCCAATATGATTTTGTTCATCACAAGAGAAAGCAAGAGGCAATCAGTGTCGATCCAAAACCTTTGGTTATTATTGAAGGTCTTATGGTTCTTTATGAGAAAAAAATACGAGATCTTCTTGATCTTAAGCTGTATGTTGATACTCCCGACGACATTCGGTTCATTCGAAGGTTGAAAAGGGATATTGCTGAGCGGGGAAGAACTGTCGATAGCGTATGCAGTCAGTACCTTGAAGTGGTGAGACCTGGCCATTTCAATTTTATCGAGCCTACCAAGGCATATGCAGATTTGATTATTCCTGAGGGTGGATACAATGAAAACGCCCTATCTGTACTCATTCCTTTTGTAAAGGAACTTTCTCGGTGATCAGTGCTTTCTGAAGATGGTATAGGCGTCTTTGATTTGTTTCCATGACCAGGTTTCAGGCACGACGTCTTCTCCTCCCATGAAAAAACGGCTGCAACGGAATATCCGGGCAACGCCCATGATGAAGCCTTTGAAGATTCCGTGCTTCATTACAGAATCGACCATATAGGTGGAGCAACTGGGAGAGTAGATGCAACTACTTCCGAAAAAGGGTGATAACAAGCCTTTGTATAGGTAAACAGGTATAAGGAATAGTGATTTTAACAGTTTATGTAGAGTAAACTTGGCATTTTTCATAGTGAGATGATACATTTGGATTGTCAAATGTGCAACAACTCGATAAAATACTTGAGTAGGGATTTGACTTACCGAATGAGAATCGCTATAGTGACAAAGAAATTGATAATATCGGAGGGATAGTCATATGGCAGGAAACATATCCAAGAACGCACGCCGTGAGGGAGCTAAAGTACTCACCAGCCGTTGGGGTGGTGCAATCAAGATGAAAGCTGTTTTTGAAAACGGTAAGTTGCGTCATGTCGCTTATTGCGAGAAATCTGGCAATACTGCGCGCAAGCCTAAAGACCTGATATAGGTTGTAAAAACTAGCAAATGAAATGAGAAGCCTGTGAGATTTTTTCTTCACAGGCTTTTTTTTTCTTCATTTAATGGTTTATTTCAGCATTATTCGCTGATTTTTGATGTATCCGATTTTAATAGTGTGTGTTATAGTGTTGTTGAGTACGTATACAACGACACATGAGAACGTCATGAGGAGGAAACACGTGAAACGTCTTTCAAGAACAATTATGACAGCAATGCTGGTAGCTTTGTTGGCTTTTTCCCTTGTAGGTTGTAAGAGCACTGCAAAGGTAGAGCAAATCCCACCGGCGCCTGTTGTAGAACCTGCTCCCGAGCCGATAGCTCCCGTAGCAGCAGTTCCAGAGGCAATCGAAAAGGCCGCTGAACCCGCTCCGGTACCTGAACCGGCCCCAGCACCTGCACCTGTCCCTGAGAAGGAAGCAGAGATTGTTGCTGAAGCAGGATACCCCTACGGTGTCACCGAGATTGTAAAGAATGATGATGGTGCAAAGGTCTTTGATCTTTTCATCATCCACACCAACGACGTGAACGGCAACATTTATGCCGAGAACGGCGGAATGGGAGTTGCAAGGCTTTCCACGATGGCAAAGGCCGGTCAGGCCCTTACCA